>NZ_JAGDFV010000038.1 GCF_017497985.1 Meiothermus sp. CFH 77666 | reverse complement strand
AGAACAAGCTGGGTTCGGCCAGAAAATGTACGACCAAAGCTTGGTACTGGAGTAGTCGTCGCTGCAAACGGGTGCGTTCAGGTAGATGGGGGAAGCAGTCACCCAGGTTGGCGACCAGCCACAGGTAGAACCGGCGGAATGAGCCGCCTTTGAGGCTGAACATCAGCCCGATGGTGACCAACTCACTAAGGCTGAGCTTGGCTTGTTGATGTTCATGCTGTTCAGCCTTCGAACGCAGGGCATCGTCTACCCCAACGTACATCACCAAAGCAACGTCTTCCAGCGATAGAATGCATCTCGGGTCTGGCCGCATACACCAGACCCTATTCCTTTCTCCCGCTACTTTTCAACTAGCACCAGTGATTACTTAGACCGAAGGTGTCGGCTACAAACTCACCCGCACATCTTTGCTGCCGGTGTCGCCATACTCCCCTACCCGCAGCACCAACGCCTTGACCTCGGTGCCCTTGGGCACCGAGAACACCACCGCAAAGTTCAGGGCCGCCCCCGGCAGCAGGGTGAAGCCGCCGCCGGTGTTAGTGCCGCTGGGGCTGTCGTAGGCGATGGGCGGAAACGAGCGCCCATCGGCCCCGGCCAGGGCGGTGTTGCCGGGGTTGTTCACACTCAGCGAGGGGGCCACCGTACCCGACTGCTTGGCGTTGCGCAGGCTGGCGGTGATCACTACCAGCTCCTCTTCGGCGCTGCGGGGCTGGATGGCCAGGTTGTTCTTGTCGAAGCGGGTGGTGTAGCTCTCCATCCGCTCCACCTTTTGAATTTGCACCCGGAAGAGCCCGGTCAGGATCTGATCGCCCACCTTGCCCTGGAACTGCCCGGCCAGTTGATTGGCCCCGCCCGCTGCGCGAATCTCGTAGCCGCCCTGCACCCTGACCACGGTCTGGCCCAGGGCCTTGGCCACATCGGCCAGCGGCACGTAGGCGGTGCCCTGCACCACGATCACCCGCGTGGAGGCCACCTGCCCGTTCAGGATGAGCCGCTGGGCGCTTTGGGCCAGCGCGAAGAGCGAGAGGCCCAGCACCAGTATCAGGATTGGTTTCCAAAGCTGCTGCATGTTTTCCTCCTACTTGAACTTCCGTACCCGCTCGATTACCGCCAGGGCCCACTTGCGGTAGCCCTCGGGATCCATGCTGCTGTTTGTGAGCAAAAAAGCATATTCGCGGTAACGGAAGGCCAGGCTGAAGACTGGCTGGCTCTGGTCGCCGCGAAACAACCCGGCCTCGTCCCCCACGTTCAGGCCCACCCAACTGGGGGCCCCCTTGCGGAGTTCCCCCAGCCAGTGCTGGGCCCCCTGGGGGCTGCTGCGGAAGTATTGCAGTTGGGTGACCCCACCGGAGGACAGGTTCTGAATGCAGTAGGACATGGGCTGTACCGAGCCGATGGCCTGCGCCATGGCCTGGGCCACGGCCTGGCCGCCGCTGCCGCTCAGGGGCTTGCCGTCTTGCAAAAGACCTTCGTTGCTCATCACAAAGCCCAACGAGCCCAGGGCGTTAGGGGTGTTGTTGGGGTTAAAGACGCCCATCAGGTAGCAAGGGTGGGGGTCTTTCTGGGCCAGGCCCAGCGAAAAGAGCACCAGAACAAATGGAAGCATTCGGTTCATGAGTCTTGCTCCTTTTTCAGTTAGGGGGCGGCACGTAGTACAGCCGGAAGGCGATAGAGGCCGAACCGGTGAGGCTGAGGTCGTCGGTCACGTAAAGCCGGAGGGTGCCGCTGGCATTGTCAAAACCACATCCGCCTGGGATGTTTTGCGCCCCGCTGGTGTTCCACTCCCAATACTGACCACCGCCAACGGGTTGGGATGGCGAAGCGCGGACAGAGAGGTCCAACTCCGTACACCCAGCCTTGCTGGCCTGCCAGGTCCAGCGGTAGTTGCGGTAGGGCGGGGTACCCCCCACGGCCTGTCCCCCAAGCAGTACCGTCTCCCCCACAGTGGCCGAGCTGCCGCTGGCCGGACTGATGATGCTGACACCGGGCGGGCCGCTGTTGGGTGGATTCTGTACGTTCACCGTAACGCTGGTCTGGGCGCTGGCCCCACCCTGGGCTGTGGCCGATAGTGTGAAGGTAACGCTGGAGGGGCTCCCGGGCCGAAGCGTGATGGTGGGATTGCAGTTGCCCTGGATGGGGAACTGGGTATCGCCGCTATCGCTGCTGGTCCAGCGGCAGGGCAGGTCTACGATAAACCCGCTGCCGTTATCGCCCCTTGCCTGTCCGCTCAGGGTGTAGGTCTGGGTGCGGTAGAGGGTTGCGCCTGCCTGCGGGCTCTGGATGCTCACCTGCGGGGCGCTAAAGTCGCGGCGGGTAGCGATGAAACCCTTGTCGCCCACCCTCCCGGCCATGACCCCGGTTTCCCAGCCAAACATGTAGCCCTCGTAGTTCTGGCCGAATAGCTGAAAGCTGAAGCGCCGAGGATCGCTGGTGCTTACCGTTCCAACCAGCGGGCTGCCACCAAACACCGTACCGCTGACCTGCCCGGTGCTGGGATTTACCGCCGTGATGGCGAAACTGCCCGCCGTCACGTCCAGCCCGTCAATCTGCCAGTTGCCCACGTAAGCACTTGGCCCCAGGCTGCCCCCCGGGGTACTGCTCAGGTAATCCCGCAGCTTGACCCCGTAAAACCCGTAGGTTTTGCCGTCGCGGTTGTCCAGCATGGTTCCCGCCAGCGTGCGGTTGTCATCGGCCAAGAAGCCGGTAAAGCGCATCCCACTCAGCTCATCAAAGCGGCGTGCGCCGGTATTGCTCCAGTCGATGTAAAAGTCAATCTTGCGTCCGCTGATGGTTCCGTTGACCCGCCGGGCCTGACCATCGGGGCCGTAGTAGGTGCCCAGACGGCGGTCGGTATCGTTCTGGAAGCGGAACAGGCTGGGGTTGGGAATGTGGTAGATGTCCAGCACCCCGCGCCAGCCGTCGTGGTTGAGCAGATAGCGGCCCAAGAAGAGCTGCGGCGTATACACCACAAAGTTGGGCGGTATCACGCTCAGGATGCTGGCGGCCTCGTAGACCTTGCCCTTGGTCACAAACTCGTAGCTCATCCAGACGTAGCCTCCTTCGTTCCAACCGGAGCCCCAGGAGTTCTTCACGCGAAAGGCTTGTTTGCTGTCGTCGTAGCCCACCATCAGCATGGCGTGGTCGCCCCAGGTCTTGTCGCCGGGCTTCCAGAGCCCGTTCATGATGCTGCCGCCCCTGTCGGGTAGCCCAACCCCAAAGGCCACTTCGCGCCCGGCAGCCATCTGGGTCTTGAACCAGGCTGGGTCTGTTAGTTGATTGCCGCTGGCAAAAATCACCTGGTTGGCCCGGTAGCGCCCCTGCTCGAGGGCCACCTGGGGCAGCATCAGCCAGTCCAGAGGGTTGGGAGTGTTATAGGTCTGTAGGCTCTGGCTCAGGTTGGCATCGTCCATCAGGCGCTGGGGGCTGGTACGGATGATGGGGGGTTGCCACTTGCTCGAGTCCTGGAACGAACCATTTGCGTTGTACGGAGCCTGGTTCTCCAGAGGGATACCCCGCTGTCCGTTCATGATGTTCTGGAGCTTGTAGTTCACGCTGCCCCCGCCCCATGTCGCCAGAAAGTTCTCGGACTGGCTGGGGGGCACCGGCGGACTTGCAGGATCCAGCACGTTAACCTTGTCCTGCCAGTTCAAGAACTCCTCGGAGAGATCCAGCGTAAGGCCGTAGGTGCGCTTGTAGGCGGCCTCGAGGGCAGCCACCACCGCAAAGGCCGTGCAGGTGCCCCGTTCCCACTGGTTTTTCACCGGGGTTTGAAAGGAGGTCAGGTCTATCGCAGCGGGCAGGCTCTGCGGACGCAGCGTAGCCGGCTCGCTCGAGGTTGGCGGAGGAAAGCGATCCAGGTACCACTTGGTTTCCTCAGGTTTATTCAGCAGTTTGACCTCGCCGTTGCCCAACCGCACTGCCGGGTGCCCGTCCACGGTCAGGAACTCCCGGATGTCCGGGCCCACCAAATCGGCCTGTTGTGATGGGCTGCTGCAAGCAGCCAAAGTACCCAAAAGCAATGCCAGAATCCACCCTCGTTTCACTTTGAACCTCCTTTACCGCAATCCCTCGTGCTCAAAATTGGCCTCGAGCCAGGCCACCAGTTCCAGGGGGCTTTCGAACTCGAGCACCTCCCCCGCCCGCTCGAGGCGGGCCTGCCAGGGGTGGGTTTCGTCCGGCGGCTGAACGATGAGCCGGTATTCGCGTTTGCTTTCGTCTTCATCCACGCCTCACCTCCTTATGCGGGCCACCTTAGCAGGGGGGGCGTGGCAAGGGCGTGGCAAGACTCAACCTTGTTACAAAGGCTCAGGTGCGCTTATTAGGGTTTGTGTTCTGTTCTAAAAGGGCCGTTCTCAGTAAAAGCCATCAAGGAATCAAGGAACACCCGCTTCTGGTCAGAAGTGTTTTGGTTTTATAATCCATCTCGACCCATCGCGGTGTATGGCGAATCCCAGAGGAGGAAGTCTATGCGAAGAGCCCTTTCTATACTGATTGCCCTGTGGGGTGCGGCCCTGGCCCAGGGTCAGGTCACCATCACCTACTGGCAATACGACTTCAGGAGCAAGGTGGAGGCTGTAGACGAACTCATCAAGCGCTTCGAGGCCGCCAACCCCGGCATCAAGGTGCAACATCAGACCTTCCCCTTCGACGCCTACCAGCAGAAAGTGGCCTCCTCCATCCCGGCGGGCCAGGGGCCCGATGTGGTCAACCTGTTTTATGGCTGGCTGCCCACCTGGGTCAAGGCCGGGTATCTGCAACCGATGCCCGCCGAATATATCAAGGTTCTGGACAGCGAATTCTCGAGCCTGGCCCAGGCTGCCAAGGTAGGGGGCAAGCTGTATGGCATGCCCACCGCCGTGCGTTCACTGGCCCTCTTTTACAACCGGGACATGCTGAATGCGGCGGGCTTCAGGAACCCCCCTAAAACCTGGGACGAGTTTCTCAATATCGCCGCCAAACTCACCGTCAAGGACGGCAACAAGTTCACCCAACTGGGCTACGCCATGGCCCCCGATGGACAGGATCACCACCTGGTGCGCGAGGTGCTCATCCGGCAGTTCGGCGGGCGGCCTTATTCCGACGATGGCCGCCGGGTGATGTATAACAACGCCGCAGGGCTCAAAGCCTTCACCTTCTACACCGACTGGCTTAAGAAGTACAACGTGGGCACCCTGGGCAACCAGTTCTTCCCCGGCAACAACGCCTACCGCGATGCTTTTATTGCCGGCAAGGTGGGCATGATTATCGATGGTTCGTTTGCCATCGGTACCATCCGCAACGGGGCCAAGTTCAACTGGGGCGTGGCCGAGCTGCCCCTGGAAAAAGCGGGCGCCCGCAAGGTGAACTACGGCTCGTTCTGGATGCACGGCCTGACCCCCCTGGCCACCGGGCCCAAGCAGGCAGCTTCGCTCAAGTTCCTGGAGTTTCTGGTCTCCGAGGAGACCCAGCGCTACTGGCTCGAGAAGGTGGGCGAACTACCCGCCCGCAAGAGCCTGATCAAAGACCCCAAACTCACCCTGGATCGGGTTTTTGGCCCCTTTGTGATCTCGCTGTCCTACGCCAAGGCCACCCCATTTGTGGACGAGATCGGGCAGCGTAAGATCATGACCGACGCCATCAACCGGGTGCTCCTGGAAAACAAAGACCCGGCGGAGTCCTGGCGCATCGCGGCGGCTGAGGAACAGAAGCTGCTGGACAACTTCTGGAAGTAAATGGTCTGACGTCTGTAGCTTGTAGCTTGTGGGTAAACCACAGGCTACAAGCTCTCTCTTAACCGCCTTTTTATGAACAGACCACCTGAACCCGCCAAAAGAGGGGTGTCGCTGGCGACCCGCGAAGCGCTGTGGGCCTTTGCGTTTTTGGCCATTCCACTGGCTTTCTTTCTGTTTATCCGCATCTGGCCGGCGTTTCAGGCGCTGTGGCTCTCGCTGTTCGACTGGCACGCCGACCCCAGCAAGCGGCCTTTTGTGGGGTTGGAACACTACGAGCAGATGTTGAACGACCGCCTCCTGCTCAAAGCCCTGCAAAACACCCTGGCCTATACCCTGCTCGGCGTGCCGCTACAACTGCTGCTGGGGTTGGGCATTGCCCTCCTGCTGAATGCCGTGACCCGGTTTCGGGATGTGTTTCGGGCCATTTACTTTGCCCCCTACGTTACCCCCGCCGCTGCCATTGCCTGGGTCTTTAGCTGGATGCTCTCGCCCAACTTTGGCATCGTCAACGAGATTTTGAGTGTGTTCGGCATTCCACCCCAGCCCTTTCTGACCAAGCCCTCGCAGGCCCTGGCCACCGTGACCATGATTGTGGTGTGGCAAAACCTGGGCTTTCAGGTGGTGTTGTTCCTGGCGGGTTTGCAGAACATCCCCCGCGACTACTACGAGGCCGCCCGCATAGATGGCGCCAGCAACTGGCAACTGTTCCGCCACATTACCTTTCCCCTGTTGAACCCGGTGATGGTCTTCTCGGCGGTGATCGGCACCATCGGCTTTTTGCAGCTTTTTACCCAGGTGGTGAACCTGAACTTTACCGATCAGGGCGGGCCGCTCGGTTCCACCCTGACCCTGGCCCTCTACATCTACCAGGTAGCCTTTGCCCGGTTTGAGCTCGGCTACGCAGCAGCCATCACGGTGTTGCTGTTTGTGATCATCCTGAGCATCACCCTGGTGCAGCTGCGGCTGTTGTCGCGGCGGGTGGAGTACTGATGAAGCGCCTGTCCACTTTCTTGATTTACGCCCTGCTGATTCTGGGCAGCCTGGTAATGTTTTTTCCGTTTGTGTGGATGTTTTTGACCTCGCTCAAACCCTTCGCCGAAATTTTCGAGCTCAAGGTGTGGCCCCAGGCCCCTACCCTGGATAACTACCGCGAGGTGCTGTTCAAAACCCAGTTCCCTCGCTGGTTCTTGAACAGCCTGGTGGTGGCGCTGATCACTACCTTTTCGGTGCTGTTCTTCGACTCGCTGGTGGGCTATGCCCTGGCCAAGCTACGCTTCCCTGGCAAGGGCCTGATTTTTGTGCTGATCCTCTCCACCCTGATGGTGCCCACCGAGATGCTAATCATCCCCTGGTACGTGATGAGCACCGAGTACGGCTGGAGCAACACCTACTGGGGCCTGTTGTTTCCCGGCATTATCAGCGCATTTGGGGTGTTTTTGATGCGGCAGTTCTTCGAGACCCTGCCCACCGACCTGCTGGACGCCGGGCGGATAGACGGGCTGAGCGAGTTTGGGGTGTTCTGGCGCATTGCTTTCCCGCTGGTGCGCCCGGCCCTGGCTGCTCTGGGCATCTTTACCTTCCTGGGCAACTGGAACGCCTTTTTGTGGCCCCTGATTGTGGTGCAGACCGCCAACATGCGAACCGTGCCGGTGGGCGTAGCGCTTTTCTCGAGCGAGGCCGGCACGGCCTGGAACCTGATCATGGCCGCTAGCAGCCTGGCGGTGCTGCCGGTGCTGCTGGTGTTCCTGTTCTTCCAGCGCCAGATTATCGAGGGGGTGGTGCTGACGGGGGTGAAGGGATAACCCCAAGGCCCACCGGGCAGATTGAAGAAGCGAGCCTGAACCACATGGGTTCTGGATAATAGGCTCGAGATCGAAGATGCGAGCCTGTACCTCTGGGATCTGGATGATAGGCTCGAGATCGAAGATGCGAGCCTGTACGACTGGGATCTGGATGATAGGCTCGAGATCGGAGATGCGAGCCTGTACCTCTGGGATCTGGATGATAGGCTCGAGGACATGAACCCAACTTTGATTCGGCTCATACGGCAACGCTACTGGGGCCATCTGCTCAGCTTTTTTGCGGGGCTGGTGGTGGGGGTGGCGTTTGGCCCCTGGCTCCGAACCGCAGTGACGCTGGTGGTCATTGCAGGGGTGTTGCTGGCGCTGT
This sequence comes from Meiothermus sp. CFH 77666, assembly GCF_017497985.1. Taxonomy (NCBI): domain Bacteria; kingdom Thermotogati; phylum Deinococcota; class Deinococci; order Thermales; family Thermaceae; genus Meiothermus; species Meiothermus sp. CFH 77666. The sequence goes on along the minus strand of NZ_JAGDFV010000038.1, from coordinate 16,213 downwards.
ACCTTATCTGGGTTTATTTCGATAAGCTCAAGAAGCAGTAGCGAAAAAGGGCCTCTCAAAGCAGCCTCCCTCTTGAGTTAGCCTGAATGTCTGGACGCTTGCGCCCAACAACTGTTTTGCTGTGTTGAGCGCATTGCAGCGCACCCATGAAGTGGCTCATGCTGCTATGCAGCGGCGTGCTCCGCAATGGCAGCGCAATGCGGTGGTTTTAGTACAATCGGTTTTATGGAGCTAATTTTCGAGGTGCGCGATGCCGAAGAAGGTGGCTTCTGGGCCAGAGCTTTGGGAGCCGGCATCTTTACGCAGGCAGACACCTGGGAAGAACTTCGAGCCAACGTACTCGAGGCAGTGCGACTGCATTTTGAGCCCGAAAGGCCGCCCAGGCTGGTCCAGCTTCACTACGTGCGCGATGAGCTGATGGTGGTTGAAGCGGCATGAAGATTCCCCGAGACCTCGAGGCCTCGCGGCTGATCAGCGTTTTGCAGCGACTGGGATATGTAATAGTCAGACAAAGTGGCAGCCATATTCGCATGTTCCATGCAGATCCTCCCCCCCACCACCTGACTGTTCCGAATCACAGCACTCTCAAAGTGGGGCTGTTACAGGCGTTGCTCAAGGAAGTGGCCGAACGACAGGGCTTACCCCTGGAGCGTTTGGTTGAAATGCTGTAAAGCTTGACCCACCGCCATGGAACTCATGACCCCCGCCCCCATCCTGGACACCCCGCCCGAGCACCTGCCCACCGGGAACCTGGATATTCATGTGGAGGCCAGCCCCAACGCCCCTTCGATTGCCCGTATCGGGGTGGCCTCCCTCGCACTGAATGGGCTATTGGACTGGGTGGGTGCGCCCTTGCTGGAGGTGTTGGGCAAGGGCTGGAAGGTCTCGCGCACGGCAGACTGGATTCCGGTCTGGGAGAACGAGCACTTAACGGTGACGCTGCTGGCCCCTTATGGAGAACGAGGGCTGGCGCTGCGATTGGAGCCCCGCACCCCAGGGCCCATTCAGGTAGCAGGCAACCTGGAATATCTGGGCCTGCGGCGCTTCAAGGAAGAGAAGCTCGAGACCACCTTTCGCGCCACCCACGACGGCTGGACCGGGAGTTATGTACTCGAGGCCCGCGCCGAGCGCACCCTGCTGGCCCTGGGCTTGCAGGCCGACACCGCCCCAAGCCGGGCCGACTGGGGGCCGCAGTTCGTGCTCGAGTGGGCCTCTGGCCCGGTCACGCTTTACCTGGGGCTGGCCCTCGAGGCCGACGGCGCCCGCACCACCGCCCTGCACTTGCGCCGGGTGGGCTGGGAGACGCTTCTGCGCAAAACCCTGCACAAGCTGGCCCTGCTTTCCACCAACTACACCGGCCCGCTCTACGAGGTCTACCGGCGGCACCTGATTTTCAGCTACTTCTACGCCCAGGCCAATACCCTGGAAGGCGAGCCGGTGCTGCTGACCTCGCGCAGCCCGCACTACTACGTCTCGGGGGCCTACTGGGCACGGGACGGGCTTTTGTGGTTCTTTCCGGCCCTGCTCAAGGCCGACCGCAAGCGGGCCAAGGAGGTGCTCAAGGCGGTCTTTCGCCGCTTTGCCCGCTGGCCGGGGGAACACGCCCAGTACCTGAGTGGGCCGCCTTTGTATCCGGGCTTCGAGCTTGACCAGGCCGCAGCCTATCCCCTGGCCCTGGCCCGCTACCTGGAAGCAACCGGCCCCAACCCCGAACTCGTCGCCGAGCTGCGCGAACCGCTGGAATGGGTGTTTGAGCGCGTGGCCCAGGAGAAACACCCCTCCCTGCCGCTCTACCGCACCTTCCTCTCGCCCACCGACGACCCCGTGCCGGAGCCCTACCTGACCTACGACAACGCCCTGTGGGCGGTGGCCCTGGAGCGCCTGTCCCCCTACTGGCGTGAGCCCGAAACACTCAAACACGAGGCCCGCGCCCTGCGCGAAACCCTCTACCGCCAGGCCGAGCGCAACGGGCGTTTTGTGTTTAGCTTTGAGCCGGGGGGCTCCCACACCTTTTCCGACGAGCCGGCGGGCAGCCTGCTCTTGCTGCCACACCTGGGCTTTTGCAACCGCCAGGACCCCGTGTGGCAGGCCACCGCGCTCTGGATTCTGGGGGACGACAACCCCCACCACTACAAAGGGCGCTTCCCCGGCGAGGGCTCGGCGCACTTTCCCTTCCCCTCGGGCTTTGGGCTGGCCAACCGGATTTTGTCGGGGCTAATGCGGCCTGCGGGGGATGCCCTGATGGTACTCGAGCAGGCCCCCCTCGACGCTGGCTACGCCTGCGAATCGTTCGACCCCCAGACCGGGGCGTGCCGCACCGGGGTAGGGTTTGCGGCGCTGACGGGCTTTATCGCCTATGCGCTCTCGGCGGGCAAAGACAACAAGCCTGCTACGCTGTTCTGAGACCAGGGTGTTAGAGCGCTCTTGACGTATATTGAGCCATCCGACTTCAAGAAAGCCTTGTCCTGAGCAGAACAGTGGCCGCCCATCCAGGCGGCCATGTCTGTGAAGGGCATGATTAGGAAGTCAACCCGATTCGTCCGGTCATCTCCGAGGCCCCCGCCCGAAGCGGGCGCCGTCTCGATGGCATCTCTCAGTCATTCCCGGCCCGAGATCAAGGGTTCTGGCTACAGGTTCAGGCCAATCTCGAAGGTGGCCGCGTAGCCCGCGCCGCTTTGAACGGGGTTGAGCAGCAACTGGCTGCCGCCGTTGCGATAGATGCCGTCGTTGGCGTTGCGGGTGCGGGTGCCCGCCTTGGCGTAGGGCGGGTTGGCCAGGATGCGGTCGCTCAGGGCATCGTCGAAGAAGAGCTGGGAGGTGAAGTCGCGGTTCTGGTAGCGGATTTTGAAGTGGATGTGCACGGTGCGGCCCGGGTACCAGCCGGGGTAGATGGTGGTGAACTGGGCTATCCCCTGGGCATCGGTGATCTGGTGGCCGCGCAGCCATTTCTGCCCACGTGTATCGGCGAAGCGGTCCTGCACACCGGAGTAAATGCCCTGGGCGTCGCACTGCCAGATATCCACCATCGCGCCCGGCAGCAAGGTACAGCCGCCGCTCGAGACCCTCGAGACCACAAAGCGCAACACCAGCGGAACCCCGGCCTTCACCACCCCTGTGGTGGGGTCGGAACGGATGTCGGAGCGGTTTAGCTGGGTGTCTACAAAATAGGGGCCCTCGGTCAGGGCCGGGCGCACGATGCAAGCCGGTAGCGGTGCGTTCTGTGCGCTGGCTTTGGGCTCGCTCAAAAGCCCCCCCACCCCTGCCAGGCTGCCCAGCCCCAGCACCGAAAGCACCTCGCGGCGGCTCAGAATCCTGCCGATGGGTTTATCGTCGTTGTCCATACCGGCCTCCCTTTTTTCTGTCCATTCTGGCTAGTAAAAGCGGTGAATAGGGTTAGAAAAACCAGATGCACCCGGCCTGGCTTTACTAACCACCCAGGTTCTTCTTCAGGGTTTCGTACTCGGCCTGGCTAATCTCGCCTTTAGCATATCGCTCCCGGGCGATTTCCAGCGCCCGGTCGGTGGCCGGGAATGGGTTTTTACCGTTGACAGGGCTGCGTAGCAACCGAACCCCCAACACTATCACCAATGTCAGTAGCCCCAGTAGCAGCAAGGCCCATAACAAATCGTCCAGGAACCCCAGGCCGTAATAGCCAAAACCATCCCATCGTCCACGGTGATCTATCGGCCACATGTTCATCTCCTAAAGGCAGGGCTTGTGGTCGGTGGGCAAACCCCGCGCCACAAGCCCGTACATGGCTAAGGTCTAGCGCCCCCAGCCTCGAGGCCCATCCCATCCGCCGCGACCCCCCGCGCCAAAGCGCATCTGCACCGGCTGGGCCACTAAAGCCCTGGCTACTGCCTGGCTGCTGGCTTTGAGGGTGGTGGCCTGCTGGGCCGTAAGGCGTCCGGCCTGCACCGCCTGGTCAATGGCCTGGTTGCGGGCCGTTACCAGGGCCGCCTCGAGCGCCGCGGGCGTCTTGCCGAGGTCGGTAGCGACCTGCCCCAGGGTTTTGGTGCCGCCCGAAAGCACCGCCAGCTCGGCGGGGGTCACGCCCAAAAACTGGGCCGCGCTGAAGTACAGGTTGCCCACCCCCAAACCCCGGAACATCATCCGCTGCATCGGCTGGGCCGGGGCGGGCTGGGGGGCCGGGGTCTGCTGGGCCAAAGCACCCGCCAGGGCCAGGCTCGAGATAACCAACACAGCTTTTACGGCTTTGTTCATATCTACCTCCTTGTACCGGAAAGCCTTATCTGCTTTCCCGAGGAGAAGTTTGGGGCAGGGCGGTTACGAAGCAGTTACGACTGGCTGAGAGGGTTTCTCATGTGCAGCAAGTGTGCTCATCACGCATTGGAGGTGCAAAGTCGGGATGTACTGATCGCTGAAAACCTGCCGATGGTCAATGGTCTATCGTCCATAGTCGAGAGTAATACTCAATGCACAGTCGTATAAATACCCGTACAAAGTGTCCATTGCGGCACGAACTATGCAGTACGCTCTTGCAAAAGCCGTAGCAGAAACCTTTTCGTTCCTCCCCTACCGTGTGGGGGAGGTTAGGTGGGGTTGCTGAGCAGCGACTTTGCGTAACCTGGTGGTTGGGGGGCTCACCCAATACCCTCCCCACCCTCCCTACGTGGTAGGGAGGGGGCTCTATGTCAATCCCTCCCGGAAACCCGGAGGTGTACGGACATCTCTACGACGATGTACTCAAAGCGGTTCCCACTGGAGCTTGCTCCAAATAACCGGTACAGCGGTTTTTGCTGTGCCGGGTACATCCCGGCGCACCGTGTGAGGCGTAATGGTGGGAACTGCGATCAGCAAGTGGGCAATGTCCATAAGACCTCCACACTCGAGCTTCTTTGACCCGGGCAGAATTCATAACCCGCCCATAACCCCTACAATGCAAGCTATACACATGCGGCTCTTGCTGGTCGAGGACGAACCCAACATCGCCCGCCCGGTGATCCGGGCCCTGGAGGCCCAGGGGCACCAGGTGCGTCATGCGCCCGATTTGGAGAGCGCCCGTAAATTTTTCCTCGAGGTCGAGCCAGACTTGATGCTGCTGGACGTGCGGCTGCCGGAGTCGGAGGACGGGGGTTTCATTCTGGCCAAAGAAGCCCGCGAGGCCGGTTACAAGGGCCCCATCCTGTTCATGACCGCCCGCGATGCCCTTGCAGATCGGGTGATGGGGCTGGACGAGGGCGGCGACGACTACGTGGTCAAGCCCTTCGATCTGCCCGAACTGCTGGCCCGGGTGCGGGCTTTGCTGCGGCGGGTCAGCGAGGTGAAAAAAAGCCGGGTGCAGTATGGCCCCCTCGAGCTCGACCTAGGCAATCGCGCCGTGCGCTGGGAGGGGCGGCTGGTCGAACTCAGCGGACGCGAGTATGCCCTCCTGGAACGCCTGGCCCTGTTCCCCGAACGCATCTACAGCCCGGAAGAGCTGCTGGATTTGATCTGGGGCGAGGAAGCCTCGGATACCGGGGTGGTCAAGGTGTGTGTGCACCACCTGCGCAACAAGCTGGATAGCCGCGTGGTGCGAACCGTGCCGGGGGGCTACAAACTGGGGGTGGAGCCATGAGCCTGCGCGTGCGGCTGGCCCTTTTCATCGCCGTGGCGATTGCCCTGGCGCTGTTGGTGCAGGGCTTTTTGGGTTATGCCAGCTTCGAGCGCTTGCAGATGGGCAACCTCGAGCGCGAGCTGGATGCCTACCTGGGGCGCATCGCCGGTCTGATGGAAGGCCGCCGAGGCCCCTTACGCATGCCCCGAATGGATCGAGACGGCGACGGCCCCCAGCTCACAAGCCCCAACCCCCTCGAGCGTTTTCGCCTCGACCATGAGCGGCCCGCCCTGTTCAACCCCACCCCCCCCGGCACCATCGCGCACGCCCGGCTGGTACGCGGCCAGACCGTCCTGCGCGAGTGGGGGAGCTTTCCCAGCGAGGTTCCGCTTTCCAACAGCCCCACACCCGTGCTAGAAAACAACTGGCTCTATCGCAGCGTGCGCCTGGGCCCAGAGGTGTACCTGCAGGGGGCGGTAGAGGCCAGCCAGGTTCGGGCCAGCCTGGCCGGCTACCAGCAGACCGTGCTTTTTACCACGCTGGGGGTGGCGCTGCTGGGCGCGCTGGCGGCCTGGTTGCTGAGCGGGCCGGCCCTGCGCCCGCTGCAACACTTACAGGAGGCGGCCCGGCGCGTGGCCGACTCGGGCGACCTGAGCCTGCGGGTGCCCCCCGAGGGCAGCGGGGAGCTTCGCCACCTGAGCCAGACCTTCAACCAGATGCTCGAACGGCTCTCGGCCTTCCGCCAGCGTGAGACCGAGTTCACCCGCAACGCCGCCCACGAGCTGCGCACCCCCCTGACCGCCATGCGCCTGCAACTCGATTCGCAGCATCAGGGGCTTTCCACCCCGGAAGAGACCCTGAGCGTGGTGCAGGAGGAGGTCGAACGCATGACCCACCTGAGCGAGTCGCTCCTGACCCTGGCGCGGGAGGGGCGGGGCCAGCGGGTGGGGCTCGACCTGGCGCAGCTCGCCCGCGAAGCCGCCCAAAAGGCGGGCGCTTCGTACCAGGGGCCTGAACGGCTGGAAGTCTCCGGCGACCCCTTTCTGCTGGAACAGGCCCTGGAAAACCTGCTCAGCAACGCCCAGAAATACGCTCCCGGTGCGAGCGTGAAGGTGGAACTCGAGCCCGCCTCAGACCCCAGCTTTGTGTGGTTGCGGGTGCGTGACGAAGGGCCGGGCATGCCACCCGAGGTGCTCAGGCGAGCCACCGAGCCCTTCTACCGCGCACCGGGGGTACGCACACCGGGCAACGGGCTGGGCCTCTCGGTGGTGGCCCAGGTGGCCCAGGCCCACGGGGGAAAGCTGGTACTGACCCCTAACCAACCCCAGGGCCTGGTTGCCGAGCTCTGGCTCAGGGTGACCGGGCCGTCCTGAGGGGCAGTTTTACCTGGAAAAGAGCCCCGCCCATGGGGTGGTTTTGAGCAACCACCTGGCCGCCGTGCAGCTCTACCAGAGCCTTGACGATGGAGAGTCCCAGGCCGCTGCCGCCGGTGGCCCTCGAGCGCGAGGCTTCAGCGCGGTAAAAGCGGTCGAAGACCTTGTTCAAAGATTCCTCGGGAATGCCCGGGCCGCTGTCGTGTACCTTCAGGTAGGCATGGGTGGTGTCGGCAGAGACCTCGAGGGCCACCTCTCCACCCACCGGGGTATGGGCCAGGGCGTTGTGGAGCAAATTGCCGATAACCTGTACCAGCCGGTCGGGGTCGGCCTGCACCAGCACAGGATGAGCCGGCAAATTGAGCGCAAGGCGTATCTGCCGGGCCTCCAGGGCCGCCTGGAAGCCGGAGGCCACCCGCCGCGTCCACTCGGCCAGGTCGAGCTCGCGCAGCACCAGGTTCAAACGCCCCGCATCGGCCAGCGAAAGGGTGCGCAGATCCTCGACAAGGCGGGAAAGCAGCCCGGTCTGGTGGTGCAGGCGGTCAATCTCGGCCCGCTCCAGAGGGAGCACCCCGTCCTGGATGGCCTCGAGCCGCCCCTGCATCACCGTCAGGGGGGTACGCAACTCGTGGGCAATGTCGGCAATCATGGCTTTTCGTTCAGCCTCGAGGCGCTCCAGCGAGGCTGCCATGTGGTTGAAGTCGCGGGCCAATCGGGCCACTTCGTCCTGGCCCCGGGGGTCTGGAATCCGCACCGAAAGCTGGCCCTGGGCCAGCCGGCTGGCCGCCGCCGAGATGGCTTCGATGGGGCGAGCGATTCGGCGAGCAAACACCAGCGCCACCACCACCCCCAGGCCTGTGGCCACCAGGCTTGCAATCAGCAGATTCTGCTGAATGCGGGCTTCCAGGCTGGGTCGGCGGATGCGGGGCAGGGGTTGAATTCGGATAGGTTCGGCCGCAGGGTCATCCCGCAGGCTGACCAGAAACACCGGGTTGGGGTTATCGGGGTTGAACGAGGGCACCACCCGCACAAGGATTTCCTTACCCGACAACAACTGGTCGCGCAGCTCTGGGGGGAAACCCAGCGCCGGCAACCGGCTTTCGTTGCGCCGCAGATACTCCCGTACCTCCGCTGGCAACTCCCTGAAGGTTCGTTCGCGCTGGTAGGTGTTGAGGGTAATGGTGATCAGGCTGGTAGCCACCACCACCAACACCATGAGCAGGCTCAGCCGAACTTCGATGCGGTTGAAAAGGTTCATGGTCGTCACCGGCTGAAGGCCAGAACTAAGGCTTTCGGACGAACTTATCCCCCCGTTACCCCTCGAGCCACAGCCGATACCCCACCCCCCGCACGGTTTCCAGGAGATTGGCACCTCCGGCCAGCTCGAGCTTCCTTCGGAGGTTTTTGAGATGCACGTCCACCACCCGCTCCAGGGCATCGGACTCAGGTAAGGCCGCCTCCAGCAGTTCGGTGCGGGTAAAAGCCTTGCCGGGGGTGCGGGCCAGGGTTTCCAGCAGCCGAAACTCGGTGGGGGTGAGCTCGAGGCGCTCTGCCCCCAGCCGTGCTACCACTTTTTCACTATCAATTTCCAGGGGCCCCACCCGCAGAACGGGCTTGCTCGCCTCGGTAGGCGCGGCCCGACGCAACACTGCCTTGACCCGGGCCACCACCTCGCGGGGGCTAAAAGGCTTGGTCACGTAGTCGTCTGCGCCCAGCTCCAGGCCCAGCAGCTTGTCCAGGTCTTCGGTGCGGGCCGTGAGCAGAATCACCGGGGTATTGCCGTTGCTACGCACGCGGCGCAGCACCTCGAGGCCGTCCATCTCCGGCAGCATGATGTCCAGAAGCACCAGATCGGGCCGGGCCGCCCGAATCAGGTTCAAAGCCTGTTTGCCATCCGAGGCCCGCTCGGTGCGGAAACCCTCCCGCCGCAGATAGCCCTCGAGGATCTCCGCAATCTCCGGTTCGTCTTCAACTACCAGTACCAGTGCCACCGTTTCCAGTGTATCGGTGGATGAGCCCATGAGCGCAGTCTGGCAAAAGGGCATGAAGAGGCCGGGTGGGTTATGTGTAGGCTGAATGTAGACCTGCAGGGAACGGTTTTTTATCGCACTTTTTACAGACCTGGCTGCCATCCAGGCGGCCACTGTTCTGTTCAGGACAAGGCTTTTTGAGGCAAGGAACAGGGGTAAGGGTTAGGGGACAGGTGTTGGAGGCCCACTACCCACTTCCTACCCCCCACGCCCACCCTGGGTACCGTTGGAATACCAAATCTGCTCAGAAGTGACCCAAAAGCGATATACAAGTCCCTCGGAAGCGCCCCCTGGCGCGGCAAGGGAGGGGCGCGTTTAGCGCCGCTCACGCGCAGGGTTGGTAGAAGTTGGCTACATGCCTGGAGTTGTATCAGACACCGCTTGCACCGTGTTACCGCACCTTCGTGCAGCCAGTCGGTTTGGAGCGCTTCCCCATCAGGCCCGCACTTCTCGCCGCTGGAAGAGTACATAGGTCAGCGCAAATAGCAGCAGGGTCAGCGCAATCAGCCCGGTGAGCTGGGGCCAGGCTAAAAGCAGGCTCTGCCCCAGGGGCAAGGGCGAACCCAGCAAGGCCCCCTGAAGCTGGGTGATGAGCACCGGCCCCAGGCTCCGCACCGCCGGATTGAGAAGAACCTGGATGGCCTCGGCGTAAAGGGTGTTGGGGGAAACGCGGGAAAAAGCCACCAGCGCTTCTGCCTGGCGCAGTTCACTCTCGGGACGGAAGGGGTCGTAGGGCGACACCGCCTGGGCCAGCAGTTGGGCGATGATGCCCCAGAAAAGCGCAAAGAAAAGCCACACCGCAATCGCCGCCAGCGCCGAAGTGGCCGCACTCCGAAAGAGCACCGAAAATAGCAGGGCAATACCCAGCCAGACCCCGGCGTAGGCCAGTGTAGCCAGGAGGAAGAGTAGGGCCCGGGCCACCTCCTCGGTGTTGGGAGGTACGCCCAGGAATATCAGGGAAAGGCCCACCACCAGCAAGAAGAGCGCCAGCAGGATCAGGGCCAGCGTAGCCAGCCCCGCCAGGAACTTGCCCCACAGCAGGGCATCGCGGTAGATAGGCTGGGCCAGAACCCGCGAAAGGGTGTTGCGGTTGTACTCGCTGTTGATGGCATCGAAGCCCAGGGCAATTGCCGCCAGAGGCAGGAAAAAGCTCAGGAAAGCCACAAAGGAGGGCAGAGGATCCTGCGCGGCGGTGAAAACCTGCAACAGCAGGAAGGGATCTTCGCTTACGGTTTGCTGCAAGGTGCGCGCCCCGGCGTACACCGCGCCCACTGCCGAGAGGAGTATCAGCACTTCCAGAATTCGCATCCGGGTGCTCGAGAGATGGTCGGCCACCTCCTTGAAAAAAACCGCCCAGACCCCCGTCCAGGGCGAACCCTCGCGCCTTGTGCCCGCACTAAGCCGCATGCCGCACCTCCTGGAAATAGCGGGCGTAGACCTCATCCAGGCTGGGTTTTTCCAGTATCAGGCTGTGCAGTGCCGCTCCGGCCTCGAGTACCGTCCGGGCCACCAGCGGACGCACGTCCTGGGTAGCCTCGAGGCGCACCTCTCCATCCTCCAGGCTGACCCGGCTGACCTCCGGTAGGGCCTGCAAACGCGCTTGCAAGCCCTCCAGGGGGCTGGCCCCCAGGCGAATCCGGTAGGCTCCACCCAGCACCCGCTGGGCCAGCTCCTCCACCCGGCCCTCCAGCACCAGCTTTCCTTTGTGGAAGAGGCCGACCCGGTCGCAGATGGCCTGCACCTGGTGCAGCAGATGGGAGGACAGCAACACCGTAATACCCTCTGCCTTCAAGCCCTGAATAATCTGCAAAAACGCCTGGGCAGCCTCCGGATCCAGGCCCAGGGTGGGCTCGTCCAGGATGACCACCTTGGGCTCTTTGAGCAGCACTTCGGCCAGGCCTAGCCGCTGGCGCATACCCCTCGAGAAAGCACTTACCGGACGGTGGGCCACCTCGGCCAGGCCCATCCTTTCCAGCACCCGTGCGATACGGGCCTCGGCTTCGGCGCGGGGCAGGCCGTTCAGACGGGCTATATAGGACAGGTTCTCCCAGGCGGTCATCTCGCCGTAAAAGCCAACCGAGTCCGGCAAGTACCCTACCTGTTTTTTGAGCGATAACGGCTCGCGCACCGGATCCAGGCCCAGCACCCGCACCGTGCCCCCACTGGGCTCCGTGAGGCCCAGCAGCATCAGAATGGTGGTGGTTTTTCCTGAGCCGTTGGGCCCCAACAGGCCGTACACCTCTCCCGCCTCGATGCGAAGGTTTAGATCCTCGACGGCCACCACCTTGCCGTACCGCTTGCTCAGGCCCTGGGTCTCGATGACCATGCTGGCCTCCTAGCGCCGTCCAAAACGCGAGACTGCAAAACCTACCGCCCCCACCGCCACAGCGATCAACGCCACCCCCACCAGCCCCCACAGGGTGGAGGTTTGCACCGTGACCCGGTAGTCCGCCGAGGCGGAGGCCGAGCCGGCAGAAGCGCGAAGGTTAAGCATGTAATCTCCCGCCACGGCCCTGGGCGAGGGCTTGATTTTGGCCGTTACCTCCGATTCTGCACCCGCAGCAATTTTCTCGATTTTGTCGGGCTCAAACTTAACTTCCCAGCCCGAGGGCTCGCTGGCCGAGAGCTCTACATTTTCGGCAGGCGCACTGCCGGTGTTCTTGACCACCAGCTTGATGGGGTTCTCCCGGCCCGCATAGGCCCGGCCCGAAAGCCGGCCCTCGGGGGTGGTCAGGTTCAGCTCCACCTGCCCCGTGATGTCCAGGTTCACCACCAGATCGGCCCTGGTATCGCCAGCCAGAGCGCGCAGGGTTACCGCATAGGGCTTGGCTTCGACCTGCCGGGGGGGTGTAACCTGCACCTCGAGCTCCCGGTTCTCCCCGGCTTTCAGGGGCAGGCTGTTAACTTCCTGACCACCAAAGGCCGTGCTGAAGCTCACCCGAAAGTTCTCCGGTGCGTCAGCCTCGAGGTTGACCAGCAAGTCCTGGTCACTTTCGTTTTTCAGGGTTACCCGGTAACGGAAACTGGCGGTCGGAGCCCCTTTGAGTACCGGCAGTTCGGTCTCCAAAGAGAGCCGTTTAGGCAGGATCTGGCCCAGGGTAAGAGCAATGGGCAGCTCGGCCCGCACACCCCCGCTTCCCAGAGCCACCAGTCGGAAGCGGTAGGTGCCTGGTTGAACCCGCTGGGGGGGCTCGAGGCGCAGCGAAAGACTTTGTTCCGCGTCGGGCAGCACGTACACCGCACTCACCACCCGTCCACCACCCAACAAACCCACCTTCCAGCCCTGGGCCGCCTCCACTACCCGCACCTGCACACTCTGGGGGGGCAGGCCGAAGCTCTTAAGCGAGATGGGCAGGCTCACCGTTTCGCCCACCCGCACGCTTTGGGCGGGGTAGGGGGTGTACAGTGCCAACCCGCGGTATCCCTGGGCTGCAGCAAAGCCTAACAGCGTGAGCATAAGCATGGTTATGCGCAGCATGTAGTACCTCCAGGCGCAACGTCCAGTAAAAAATCTAGGAAAAGCAGATGAAATAAAAATTAAACGAGTGGTACAACGTCAGTTTGCCTTGCTTGGCCGTTGCGCTCAGGCCAACACTTTCTCGTTTGGGTGGGTGACCACGTCTGTGAAGGGCGTGTACCCTTCCCAAAGCTGACCCGCCGGTCAATAATGGGCTTTCGTGACGCTGCCCGCAGGCGAGCCCCAACGTTCGCAAAACCTGGCTATCTGGGAGGGCATGCTGGCCATCCTGTTTATCAACTGGAGCACCGGCGTGGTCATGACCGGTTATGCGCTGTGGCTGGGCGCACCGCCGGTGGCTCTGGCCATCCTGGGCGCTTTGCCTATGGTGGGTCAGATGGCCGCCCCGCTGGCCTTGTTTTTTCGGGGGAGTCGCAAGCGTTTGAGCGCTACCTTGTCTGCCCTGGGGCGCGGTTTTTTTGTGCTAACCCTGCTGTTGCCCTTGCTGCCTGAACCCTGGCGCGTCCCCGGTTTGCTTTTGATTGCGGCGCTATCGCAGCTCATCATGGCCCCCGTAAGCGTGCTCTGGACAAGCTGGATGGCCGATCTAGTACCGGAAAAACAGCGGGGGCGCTATTTTGGCCTGCGCAACGGCATTCTGGGCCTGGTGGGCACCCTGGGCAACCTGGCGGCGGGCAGCCTGATTGATGCGCTGGGCAAGCCCTGGGGGTTTTTGCTGGTGCTGGGTATTGCGGTGGTCGCGGGGGTGAGCGCCACGTTCATTTTGCGGCGGCAGTTTGAACCCCCCTCGGCCAGCACCCCTCCTCGCGTTGCCGAGTTTATCCAGCCCCTCTCCGACCGGCGCTTCCGGGGATTTTTGGGCTTTGTGGTGCTGTTTTTGGGAGCGGTAAGTGTGGGTGGGCCTTTTGTGTTTCCGCTCTTCCTGGAGCACGCCCGCATGACCTTTACCCAGGTGGGTCTCTGGACGGTGATTGCTGCAAGCTGCGGGCTGGTGCTGAGCCCCTTGTGGGGCCGCCTGGCCGACCGGATTGGGCACTGGCAGGTGCTGCTCTTGAGCAGCAGCGTAGCTGCACTGGTGCTGCCCCCGCTCTGGCTGCTGGGGGGGCCGGGGCGGCTCGAGACCATCTGGGCAGCCGCCGCCTTCGATGCGGTTGCCTGGGGCGGCATCGGCACGGCCCTCACCAACGTGGCGCTGCAAAGCGCCGCTCCTGAAAAACGCAACCTCTACCTGGCCTGGTACTGGATGGCCTTCGCAGTGGGGGGCATTCTAGGTTCACTGCTGGGCGGGGTGCTGGGCAGCCTGCACGCGCAGATGAAACTCTTTCCCAGTCCTTACCACCTGCCCATCCTGGTCTCGATGCTCCTGCGGGTGGTGGCGGTGTACTACCTGGGGTGGCGCATCCGGCGCGATAAAAAGCGGGCTTTGGGGTCGGCGGGGCTCGAGGCAAAGCCCCCCACTGATCCCGCTCGTCAAGAGCTTTCGTAGCATCTCCACGATAGAAACGTAATATTGGTAGGAAAAGGGTGATTCACGGGGCCGCGCCGATGCAAAGCCCGGAATTCGCACTTCCGTTGAGCAGCATGATATTTCTATCGCGGGCGCACAGTGAAGGCGGCGCGTTGAAGGAGTGGGCAGATACGCTCTGAACCGCCTCGAGACCATCGGCATCAGGCAACAAAAAAGGCCACCCTAAGGCAGCCTTTTGAGCGAAGAGGGGCTTACTCGAGGCCCGAGAGTTTGCGGTTTTTGGCGATGTAGTCGCGCCACTGCTCGGGCACATCTTCTTCAGGGTAGATGGCCGAGACCGGGCAGGCCGGCACACAAGCGCCGCAGTCGATGCACTCGTCGGGGTGGATGTAGAACTGATCACCGCCGTCGTAGATGCACTCTACCGGACAGACTTCGACACAGGACTTGTCCTTGGTGCCGATGCAGGGCTCAACAATTACGTGGGGCATGGTTTTCCTCCGTTGGTTGGCTTGGGGTTTTTGGACAAAGTAAAGCCGCCAAACTGAGCCTTATTCTAAGGAATTCTGGGAAAAGTCAAGGGGTATGCGAACGCCATCCAACAAAATGATATTCTGTCGGAATGCGGCCCCACACCCGCCAGGGGCCATTCCGGTATGAGTCTAGACCCCGTTGATTTTCTGAAAGGCGCCCTCGAGATCCCCTCGGTCTCGGGGCAGGAACGCACGGTGGCCCAGTACCTGGCCGAAGGTATGAAAAAGCTGGGCTATGCCAGAGCCTGGGTAGACGAGGCCGACAACGCCCGGGGCCAGATCGGCACAGGGCCGGTGCATGTGGTGCTCCTGGGCCACATAGACACCGTGCCGGGGGTGGTGCCGGTGCGGCTCGAGGGCGACAAACTCTTTGGCCGGGGCTCGGTGGACGCCAAAGGGCCTTTTGTAACCTTTGTGCTGGCTGCCGCCGGGCTTTCGCCCGAGGTCTTGCAGAAGCTCACCGTCCATGTGGTCGGGGCTACCGAGGAGGAAGTGCCCAGCTCCAAGGGGGCCCGCTACGTGGTGGACAAGCTCAAGCCCGACTATGTGGTGATTGGGGAACCCTCGAGCTGGCAGGGCATCACCCTGGGCTACAAGGGCCGCCTGCTGGTGCGGGTGCGGCGCGAGAAAGACAACTTCCACTCCGCCCACCACGAGCCCAACGCCGCCGAGGAGCTCATCAGCTACTTTGTCAGCATCAAGGCCTGGGCCGAGGCCATGAACACCGGCCAGGGGCCTTTCAACCAGGTACAGTACAACCTGCGCGACTTCAAAATCGAGCACCCCGACAACCGTCAGCAGGCCGAGATGAAGTTCGACCTGCGCTTGCCGCCCCGGCTTTCAGTCGAGGAGGCCATCCGCCACCTGACCGCCTACGCGCCCCCCATCCTGGATCTGGACTTCTCCGGACGCGAGGTGCCCTATGTGGGCCCCAAAGACACCCCGCTCACCCGCGCTTTGCGCCTGGGCATCCGCCAGGCCGGGGGCGAGCCAGTGTTCAAATACAAGACCGGTACCTCCGACATGAACATTGTGGCCCCTCACTGGAAAGTGCCTATGGTGGCTTATGGGCCGGGCGACTCCACCCTAGACCATACCCCCAACGAACACCTGGAAATCCCCGAGTTTTTGAAGGCCATCGAGGCGCTGCGGGCTGCCCTCACCCGGCTGGCGAAGTAAGCGCAGAGAGCCAAATGCCCAAGGCTGAAGGCCAAAAGCTTCCATAAAGCCGATAGCAGATCGCCCGTGGCTGGTTGCAAAACAATACAGCGCTCTTCACAGACGTGGCCACCCATTCGGGCGGCCATTGTTCTGTCCAGGACAAAAGATTCTTGGTGCAGTGTCGTACAGTGATCATACAGTCCGAATGGGAAGGCTGGCTAACCACTCAACTTACGCAAGCCTCAAGCAGCCGTGTCCAGGAAGGCATATAGGTCACTTCTGTCCAGGGTCAACTTGCGAGCAATGAGCCTGCGACGCAGTACATAAACACCAGAACGGGTCTGTACTTTGAGCCTTTGCAGGTAAAGGTCAGATGCTGGGTGTAGGTCTTGATCTGGCGTTGCTGCACCCCCTGCCAGCCACACGCCTGCTTGAGGATGCGAAAGACCTCCTCAATCGCAGCACGGATGCTGTAGAGCTTCCTGACCCCCTCCACTCCAGGCTGGGGTCGCTCGTGGCATAAAACTTCCTACCTCTGCGATAGACCCTGACCTCGATGCCTCCCCTGAGCCTGCCCCCCGTCTGCCAGTGGGGGTGACGATAGCGGGTTTGC
>NZ_JAGDFV010000037.1 GCF_017497985.1 Meiothermus sp. CFH 77666 | reverse complement strand
TAAACGCTACCAACCCCGTTCCCCGGCCATGGCTGCCCATCTCACTGACCGCATTTGGTCTATCTCTGACATCCTTCGCCATCAGGTCTTTCCATCCAGCCACCGGTGATAATCTCAAATGACTACCAACACACGGGAACCCGTGTTTTTCTGATAGCTACAAAAACCCCCGGACAGCAAAACCGCTTGGGCATGCTAAGGTTCGTCTGTATCTCAACCAGCCGCCAACTCCCCACATGCGGCCTCGACCCTCATCTCCAGACCCAGGCCTATTTTGACAAACCGCATAGACCCCTGTATATTCAGCCTAGATGCGATTCTCCGCACGAGCTATCCTGTAACGGTGCTCTTCTTCGGAAGAGGCCGTGAGGGTGTGCCCGGCGGGGAATCTTTTTGTTTGGAGGATATGCATGGTTCTTTTGACGCCCGGCCCCACCCCCATTCACCCCAGGGTACAGACCGCCCTGACCAAGGAGATGCGCGGACATCTCGACCCTGAGGTGCTGGCCACCAACCGCCGTATTCGGGAATACCTGAATGTTCTGTTCGATCCGGGCGAGGGCGCTTTGCTAGCCGCCATGCCGGGGTCGGGCAGCCTGGGGATGGAAGCGGGCCTCACCAACCTGGCCGACGAAGGGGATGCGGTTTTGCTGCTGGTGAGCGGTACTTTTGGCGAGCGCATGGTGGAGATTGCCCACGCCTACCGGTTCAACTACAAGGTGCTGCGCTCCGAGCCAGGCCACCCCATTGACCCCCAGGCCGTCGCCGATGAGCTGAACCACCGCCCCTACAAGCTAGTAGCCCTTGTACACGGCGAAACCAGCACCGGCGTACTCAACCCGGTAGAGGAAATTGCCGCCCTGGTACAGGCCCACGGAGCGCTCTTCATGGTAGACGCCGTTACCACCGCGGGCATGATGCCGCTCTCCATGCAAAAACTGGGCATAGACTACGCCTTCACGGGCAGCCAGAAATGCCTCTCGGCCCCGCCCGGGCTGGCCCCCTTTGCCCTTTCGCTGCGGGGCCGCGAGTGCCTGGGGCAGGTGCGGGGCTGGTATTCGGATCTCTCGAGGGTCGCGGTGTACTGGGAGCAGGAAGGCTACTTCTGCACCTCGCCAGTGCTGCTGCACTACGCCCTGGAAGAAGCCCTCAAGCTGGCCCTGGAAGAGGGCCTAGAAAAGCGCCAGCAACGCGCCGGAACCCTGTACACTGCGGTACTCTCGCTCCTGGAAGAGCTGGGCTTCAGCGCCTACGCTGCCGAAGGTGCCCGGTTGCCCACCGTGCTGGTAGTACGCCCTCCCCAGGGGCTGCACGAGGCGGAGATCCGCAAAGCTCTCTATGCCAGAGGGATCTCCGTGGCCGGGGGCATTGGCCCCACTGCCGGCAAGGTACTGCGGCTGGGCCTGATGGGCGAGAGTGCAAGACCTGAGCACTACCGGGTTTTCTTCAAAGCGCTGGGAGAGGTGCTAAACAAGAGCGGCCTCGAGCGGGCCTTCGAGGAACGGGTGGGGCTGATAGCGGTCTAGAGTGAGATAAGCCGAAGGCCAAAGGCTGAAAGCTGAAGGCAAATGAACGTATCTGGCCTCAGCTTTGAGCTTACGGCTTTCGGCTTTTAGCCTTCCGCTTTCGGCCTGCTCAATGCTGTGTCAGATAGTAGTGCTCGAGCTCCCCCTGAAGCTGCACCAGGGCCTGCTGGATGCTCATGCCCTGCAAGGGCAGTACGCCATAGGCCCGGATGGCCAGGTTCTGCCTGATGCGGCGGAACACGATCTGGGCGCCCTCGAGGTTGCTGCCTTGCAGGGCAATCAGAAACTGGCCCGGTTTGAGCTGAAAGACCATATCGGGTTGGCGCAGATATTGCAGCAGTTCGGCCCCCGGCTGGTCGGAGCGGGTATGCAACAGCAAGAGCGTGACGGGCCGCACCGCCGAGAGGGTCTCGAGGCTCGGAGCCAGGGCTTGCAGGGCCCCATAAGGCAGAATGCCCTCCTGGGTACGCAGGCCCATCTGCGCG
Source organism: Meiothermus sp. CFH 77666 (assembly GCF_017497985.1). Classification (NCBI taxonomy): domain Bacteria; kingdom Thermotogati; phylum Deinococcota; class Deinococci; order Thermales; family Thermaceae; genus Meiothermus; species Meiothermus sp. CFH 77666. Next base: position 22,105 of record NZ_JAGDFV010000037.1, on the reverse strand, counting down.
GGAGCGGGCAGGCTGGGCGCCTCGCGCCGAAGCAGGAAATAGAGCCCCACCAAAAACACCAGCCCCCCCAGCAAACTCGCCACCGCTGCCATCACCGCCACATCGGCGGGCACCTCGGCCAGGTCGCGGCTGGCAGTCACCGCCACCACGCTGCTCATCACCCCCAGGCCCAGCACCCAGAAAAAGCGCACCTGCGGGCCCAGCGGCACCCTGGCGTACAGGCTGGCGGCTGCGGCCAGAATCAGGGCTGCCAACAAAAACACCACACCGGGATAAATGCTCTCCTGCCGGGGAAATAGCCACAAGGGCAACAGGCCCAACAGGACAAACCCCCAGGGCAATAGCGATAGCCACATAGGCCATAGCATAAGATTGAAGTTTGCATTGCCCTGCCAAGAATGACCATGATGATGGCTGATGGTCAATAGCCGATAGTCCATCTTCCATAGCCCAAAGCAAAAGCAATCATTGCAGCCTGTTTCGCGCCAAGACCCTACACGCTAGAGAATCGTCTGACGCACCGCAGTACCTTGGAATGAGGGGCGCCATCAACTGCGCCACGCCTCTGGTACAATTACGTTGTGAACATAGTCCCTCTGGCCGAGCGGGTACGCCCCAAGACCCTGGACGAAGTGGTGGGGCAGGAACACCTGACGGGGCCGGGAAAGCCCCTGCGACGGATGCAGGAGACCCGTCGGCTTTCCTCCTTCATTTTGTGGGGGCCGCCGGGAAGCGGCAAAACCACCCTGGCCCGCCTGATGGCCCAGGGCGTCGGGCAGGGGATGGTGGCCCTTTCGGCGGTGAATGCCGGGGTCAAGGACATCAAGGAAGTGGTAGCCCGGGCGCAGGAAAAGGGCAGTCTGGTGCTCTTTCTGGACGAGATTCACCGCTTCAACAAGTCGCAGCAGGACGCGCTCTTGCCCCATGTGGAATCGGGCCTCCTGACCCTGATGGGGGCCACCACCGAAAACCCCTCCTTCGAGGTCAACCCGGCCCTGCGCTCCCGCGCAAGGGTCTATGTGCTCAACCCGCTCGACGAGGACGCTACCCGGCGGCTCCTGGAACGGGCCCTGGCCCACCCCCAAGGGCTGCAAGCCCAGGCCGAGCCCAGGGCCCTCGAGCTCATCGCCCAGGCCGCCATGGGCGACGCCCGCCGGGCTTTGTCGGCCCTCGAGCTGGCCGCCAGCCTGGGCGAAGGCCAGATCAGCGAAGCCACCGCCAGGGAAGCCCTGGGCAGCGGCACGCTCAACTTCGACAAAGGGGGCGAGTATTTCTACGACCTGATCTCGGCGCTGCACAAGAGCGTGCGCGGCAACCATGTGGACGCAGCCCTGTACTACTTTGCCCGCATGATCGAAGGCGGGGCCGATCCGCTGTACCTGGCCCGCCGCCTGGCCCGCATGGCCGTGGAGGATGTGGGCCTGGCCGACCCCAATGCCCTGCGCCTGGCCATGGCCGCCAAGGACGCCTACGACTTTCTGGGTAGCCCCGAAGGCGAGCTGGCCCTGGCCGAGCTGGTCATCTACCTGGCCCTGGCCCCCAAGTCCAACAGCAGCTACGTAGCCTGGAAAAACGCCCAGAGCGCCGCCCGCGCACACCCCGACGCGCCCATCCCGCTCCCCCTCCGCAACGCCCCCACTGCCCTGATGCAGCGGCTCGGCTATGGCCGGGGTTACGCCTACTACCACGACGACCCCGAGGGCAGCTTTGCCCAGCAGTACCTGCCAGAGGGCCTGGAAAACCTGACCCTCTTTGAGGCCACCGGGGAAGGCTGGGAAGAGCGGGTGCGCGAGCGCCTGGCCGGCCTGCGCAGGCGTTTCAGAAACGCACGCCCCCCGAAATAATGAAGAGAAGCTCGCCGGTGGCAAAACTGCCCATTAGACCCAGTTCGCCTATAAACAGGTCGCCCCCGTAGCCCAGATGTGCTTGATAACCAAAGCCACTGCTGGAGGGAAATAGTGTGGTGTTGCTTTGGAAACCCAGCCACACAAGCCTGGGTGCGATGTAAAAATCATCCATACCCCATATGAAGCCCGCGTCTATCCCTAGAGGAAAACCCAAATCCGTAGGCAGCAGCGGGAAAGACAGTCCGAAATCGAGCGCCGCGCCGGTCTCGAGGGCTGCTTTGAGCCCGGCTCGCAACCCAAACTGGGTCGAAACATTCACCTCGACCTGACCATCCCCGAAGGCCACAGCCCCGTAGGGCAAAATACCCGGGCCCGAGGCATTGGACACAAACAGCACGGTGCCTCCCAACACTATCTCCCGGCCTTGCGCCACTTGCGGCCCTCTTAAGTGTGTCAAGGGGACACAACCGCTACACAACAGCAGCAAACAACAAACAAGCCAAATGCCTCTTGCCACAGGCTTACCTCCCTCTTGGAGCGTTGGGGCATCTTAGCATGGCAGCTCAAAGGCTGCCTTAACCTTTAACCAGACGAGGATTCCTGTCATCACTGCCACAAATACCGGCCACGATTGGTTTTGCCAGTCCCGCCAGCTCCGAAAATGCAGGCTGTCCTGGGCGGTTTGCGGTTTGACCCAGCGCACGGGAGAACTGCCCCAACAAGGCTTCCCAGATTTTTCGCAAATCAAACGTCCAGGCAAGCTGATGTTTATCACCCGTGACCAACGATATAAGTCGGCACGAGTTCGTAAGTTCAGGGTTTTTCTGGCGGGCCGTGAAGGATTCGAACCTCCGACTTTTCGTTTTGGAGACGAACGCTCTACCGGACTGAGCTAACGGCCCATGTTTTGCCTTTGTTATCGCGTTTCGTGGTAAATTCCCTTACGCGCAACCTCCATTTTGTCTTGGAGACATACAGATGTCAACCCCAAACCACCGGGGGCAGGTCGAAAGATGCCTTGCCGGAGTACAATCGGCCCCATGGCAGACCTCAAACCGCTCGTTGCCCTTGGCGACCTCACCTGGGATGTACTGGCCAAACCCAATACCCTGCTCCTGCCCGGGGGCGATACCACCGGACGGGTGTTGCTCATGGGCGGCGGCAGCGCAGCCAATGTGGCGGTGTGGGCGGCGCGGGTGGGCTATCCGGCGGGGTTCATCGGGGAAGTGGGGCGCGACCGCTTCGGTGAGTTTGCTGTGCAGGAGCTGGCGGCTGAAGGCGTGGAGCCGCACATCATCTGGAACGGCAGCACCCCCACCGGGGTCATTCTGGTCTTGATTGATGCGGCGGGGCAGCGCTCCATGCTCACCTCGCAGGGGGCCGACTTCGATCTGCGCCCGGAGGAGGTGCCGCTAGAGGTCATCCAGCAGGCGGGGCACCTTCACGTGACCGCCTGGTCGCTTTTCACCGACCCCCCCCGGCAAGCTGCCCTCAAAGCCGTACAGGTCGCCCGTGAGGCCGGCCTCACCATCTCGTTTGACCCTGCCTCCTTTCAGATGATCCGAGAAATCGGGCGGGAGGAGTTCCGCCGCATGACTCGCGACCTCTCGCTGGATTTTGTGTTTCCCAACCTCGACGAAGGGCAGGCCCTGACCGGTGCCAGGGAGCCAAAGGATGTACTCGAGATCCTGCAAAAGCTCTACCCCGAGGCCATGATCCTGCTCAAGCTGGCCGCCGACGGCGCCCTGATTCTCGACCGGGGCCGGTTAATCGAGCTCGAGGCCACCCGCGACCAGCCGGTAGACGCCACCGGCGCGGGCGATTCGTTCGGGGGGGCTTTTCTGGGGCATTACCTGCGCTCCCAGGATGCCCTGGCTGCGGGCCAGTTGGCCGTGCAGGTAGCAGGCTGGGTGATCGGGCGGTTCGGGGCCCGCCCCCCCATGGACGCCGAAATTCGGCAGCGCCTGGAGCGCTTTGGTTATGCGCTGCAAAAGTAGCCCGGGCCGAGCCAGACCCGTGCGGACAAGCTAGGGCAGCCGCGTGCTGCGCACTACAAACTTCCAGTGAATGGGGTACTCCACATCGGGGTCGGGGTAGGTTGCCGCCACCCACTGGCTTAGCTCGGCCACTGAGGGCCTGAAAACTTCCTCGGGCACCTCCCAGGTAAAGGAGTAAATGCGCTCCAGAAGCATTTCCAGGCTGGTGCGGGGGCTGCGCAGCTCAACCCAGTCGGCGACGGTTTTGGCTTTGGGCTCGAGGCCACGCCGAATCAGCTCAGCTTCCACCTCGGCCAGGCGGGCCTGGTGACGGCCTCGCGCCAGGGTGTAACCGTGAGCCGCCAAAATTTCCTTCCACTTCTGCTGGATGCGCCAGTCTTCGCTTTCGTCGTCGGATTGATCCCAGCCCTCAAACAAAAAGCCGCCCGGACGCAGCACCCGCAGGCACTCCTGCAGGGCTTGCTGCCAGTTGTCGAGTAGGTGCCAGAAATGCACTGCAATCACCGCATGCAGGCTGGCCCTTTCGAAGGGCAGCTCGCGGGCGTCGGCCTCGACTAAGCGGGCCTTGCGGGCCACGCCGGCCACTTTTTGCCGCAAGACCTCGAGCATGGCCGGGTTGTCATCAAGGGCAATGTAACGATACCCCCGGGCAATGATAGGCACCGAAATACGGCCCGTACCGGCCCCAATTTCCAGAAACAACGGATCGCGGAATAACTTCTCTACGGGAGCCGTGAGCGCCGTAGCGATACGCCCGGAAACCTCGGGCGGATGATACCGCGTACGGTCGTAGGTAAAAGCTACCCGACTAAAATGAGAAGTCATGCTCGGCTTTATGATAGCAATGGCATGTCAAATTGCAAATCATACTGCGAAATTGTCGGCCTGAGTGTGAAGTCAAAGCCGAACCCTTCCAGGAAGGCTTTATCACAGATCAGAAAGCTTTATTCAGGTGCAGCACAGTAAAGGTCGGTTTGGAGGTTACCCGCAACTGTGCTGGTTTGAGGGGTATCGAAACCTGAAGCCAGGTAGCTACAGCAAAAAGGCACAAAGCAAGCCTTCAAAAGTTCTCTATTTCCACTTACAAAGCCCTTTCTGCGGTCTGTATAATCGCTTGTGGTGTCGCTACTGGACGATAAGTTCACCATTCTGAGCGAAGAGCCCGCGCAGGGCTTTTTGCGCCCCTATCAGGTTCAAACCCCGGAGGGCCTGAGGGGACAGTTGTATTGGTTTGAAGTGCATAGCCCCGAGGCCCGCACCGCCTTCCACCGCTACAAAAACGCCATCCGCCGCCTCGAGGCCCAGGGCTTTTTGCCCCAGGGGGTGCTGGTTTCGGCCAATCCGGGGCGCTACTACGTTTTCTGGCCCGAACAACCCAGGGCCGCGCTCAAGCCCCGGCGGCTCAAGCCCTTGCTGGAAGTCCTGGAGCCGTTTGGCTACCAGGAAAGCGACCTCGAGGCCACCGAGGAAAGCGGGCGGCCCCTGGTGGGGAAGCTACGCCCCCAGATTACCCCGGCCCCCAGGGGTTCGAGCCGCCCCGACCTGAACCCCGCGCTTCCGGCGCTCCCTACCAAACCCCTCCCCTCCTCACCCCCTGCACCCCAGGAACCCCCCACCAAGGCCGAGATGCCCCCCAAACCCAGCCCCACCCCCCGTACCCCCAAGGAAGCCAAACCCCGTCCGCCACAGCGCGCCTATCGCTGGAACTGGCCCGGCTGGCTGCCGGGGCTCTTGATGCTGGCCCTGGGCAGTGTGGCCCTCTGGCAGGCCGCTACCCGTTATCTGAACCCGCCCGAGTACGTGCTGCCCGACCTGGTGGGCAAAACCCCCCGGCAGGCCCTCGAGGCCGTGCGCACCTACGGCCTCAAGGTGGAGTTTGCCGAGGGGAGCGATGTTTCGCTGCCCAAGGATCAGATTCTGGAACAGACCCCCGACCCCGGCACCCGCGTAAAGCCGGGGCGCAGGCTCGAGCTGGTCATCAACAAACCCCGCTTTGGCAGCGTCCCCACCGTGAGCGGGCGCTCCCTCGACGATGCCCGTCAGGCCCTCGAGGCCTCCGGCTACCGGGTTGCGGGCATCACCCGCGTCGCCTCCGGCGACACCGCCGACACGGTGCTCTCCAGCATTCCCCGCGAGGGCCAGCCCCTGCGCCCCGGCGAGGGGGTGCGTTTGCTGGTCTCGACCGGAACCCGCTCCCCGGTGCGCGAGACCCTGCTACCCGACCTGACCGGCCTGACCGACGAGGAGGCCCGCTACATCCTGACGGTGGCCGAACTCCAGGCCCAGGTGGTGCGGGTGGCCTCGGGCGCCCCCGAAGGGCTGGTGATTGGCCAGGAGCCCGGCCCCGGCGTGGTGCTACCCCGCGAAACCGTGGTACGGGTGCTGGTGGCCGCCCAGCCCGTCGCCACCCTGCCCAAAGCCTCCCCCTTTGAGCCGCCCCGCCTGGCCGCCCCCCCACCCCCCCCGCCTGTAGAGCCGCAGCCTGCACCCATTCCCGAACCCGCTCCTATTCCCACACCCACCCCTACCCCCGAACCCACCAACCCCAACGCCAACCAGCCCACCCCAACCCCCACCCCCACCGGGCCGCAAGAACGCCGGGTCAATGTGAGCTACACCCTGCCGGAGAACATCCCCAATGCGGTGGTGGTGATTACCGTGCAGGACGAGGTACTGGTCAATACGGTGTTTGAAGGGCCGGTGCAGCAGCCCTGGAGCTTCAGCCAGGAGATTGTGGTGCGCGGAACGGCGGTGCTGCGGGTGCTGGTGAATGGCGAACAGGTACTGGAAAGCCCGCTATGAAAGGGGCCTGGGCCGAAGCGCTGGCCTGCAAACATCTGCTGGCCAAGGGATACATCCTGCTGGGGCAGAACAGGCGCACCCCCTTCGGCGAGATTGACCTCTGGATGCAGGATGGCCCCACCTACGTGGCCGTCGAGGTCAAGCAGCGCCGCGACAGTGCCTTCGGAACGCCCCTCGAGGCCCTCACCCCCACCAAGTACCGCCGTATGTACCAGTCGGTGCTGTATCTGCTGGGCCGTGACGATGTGCCGGTACGGCTGGAAGCAGTCTTGATCTACGGCACCCCCCGGCAGTTCTGGCTCGAGCACCTGCGCTTGGATTAAGCCGTTCCGGCCTGACTTGACCTATACTGAACGCATCGTGCTAGGCTGGTTGATCCAAAAGCTGCGCTCGCTGCGGTGGGGTTTGTTGCCTCCCCGGCCACCGGCCCCCGAGCACCTTCATGTTTACCGCTTCTGGCTTTACCTGAGCCATCCCAACCTTTTGCGCCCGGTTCTGACACCACCCACTCCGCTAAATGTACAGACCACCCTGGAAATCTTCCTGCAACTGCAGGACGCCCGCCCCCTAAGGCTGGCCGAGGTAGGGTTCATGCGTCTGCGCGACCGCAAGGCTTTGGTGCTGGCCCTTCCTGGCCTCTTGTGGCCGGGGCAGACGCTTTCTGTGCAGCTCAAGGGCATAGAGCTGGCCTCGCGTTTTGGTTGGAATGAAACCATCGCACCCTACCTGCGTACCACCGAGGGGCTCATCTACTACGAGCAGCCTTTCGTCTTTGAGGCCGAGGCCCTGACCGTACCGGTGCGTCCAGGCCCCAAGCCGCGCAGCCTTCGCGTCGAGGCCCCCTGGCCCGAACCTTTGCCCGAACCCACACTCGGGGCTGGCCGAAGGGCCTAAGCTAGAGTGGATGTACAAGAACCTCCAGGCATTCATCCAAGACCTACAGCGCCAGGGCGAACTCCTCCGCATCCGGGAACCCGTTTCCTGCGAGCTGGAAATCACCGAAATCGCCGACCGCATGGTCAAGTCGGGCGGCCCGGCATTGCTCTTTGAAAACGTACAGAACCGCGATTTTCCGGTCTTTATCGGGGGCTTTGGCACGGCAGAGCGCACCGCGCGGGCCCTGGGGGTGAAGCGCCTGGACGACCTGGCCGAGCGGGTGGCTAGTTTGATGAACCTGAACCCTGGCAAGGGCGGCCTCAAGGCAGCCTTCGCCCTGCTGCCCAAGCTGCGCGAGCTGAAGGGCTTTTTCCCCAAAAAAGTGCGCGGCGGCCCGGTGCAGGAGGTGGTGCTCCGGGGCGAGCAGCTAGACCTTTTCAAAATCCCCATCCTCAAGTGCTGGCCCCTGGATGGCGGCCCCTACATCACCCTGCCACTGGTGATTACCAAAGACCCCGAAACAGGCGAGTTGAACCTGGGCATGTACCGCATGCAGGTGCTGGACAAACAAAGCACCGCCATGCACTGGCAGCTGCACAAGGTGGGGCGGCGCCACTACGACAAGGCCAAAAAGCTGGGAAAGCGCCTCGAGGTCGCCGTGGCTCTGGGGGGCGACCCCATCCTGACCTACGCCGCTACGGCCCCGGTGCCGCCCATTCCGGGCGTCAACGAGTTCAACCTGGCCGGGTTCTTGCGCGGGCGGCCGGTGGAGCTCACCCGTGGCATCACGGTAGACCTGCCGGTGCCTGCCGAGGCCGAGTTTGTGCTCGAGGGCTACGTAGACCCCGCCGAAGACCTGGTGCTCGAGGGGCCCTTCGGCGACCACACCGGCTTTTACACCCTGGAAGAGCTGTACCCCCGCTTCCACGTCACCGCCATCACCCACCGCAAGCAAGCCATCTACCCCGCGACCATCGTGGGCCGCCCCCCCATGGAGGACGCTTACCTGATCGAGGCCTCCGAGCGGCTCTTTTTGCCCGCCGCCCAGCTCATCCTGCCGGAGATAACCGACTACCACATGCCGCCTGCTGGGGTGGCCCACAACTGGGTGAACGTGAGCATCGAAAAACGCTACCCCGGCCAGGGCTACAAGGTGGCCAACGGCCTCCTGGGCCTGGGTCAGATGATGTTTGCCAAGGTGATGGTGGTCACGGACGCCGGCGCCCCGCTCAAAGGCCCCGAGGCCCTGCAACACGCCCTGCAACACGCCGTGCCAGGGCGCGACACCCTGGTCTCGAGGGGCCCCATTGACGTGCTGGATCACTCCTCACGGGCCATGGGCTACGGCGGCAAGCTGATCATCGACGGCACCGCCAAGCTAGAAGAGGAAGGTGGCGCTCTCCCCTTCACCCCCAGGGCCCACCCCAGCCTGCCGGGCATTCCGGGGGTGCGGCAGAAGCAACTGCCCGGCATCTGGATGGTTACGCTGGAGAAAACCCGCCCCCACCAGGCCAGAGAAATCGCCGAGCGCCTGCTGGCGGCCCCGCAAAGCGCGGGTATCCGCCTGATGCTCCTCACCGATAGCGATACCCGGCTGGACTTCGACGAGGTGATGTGGGCGGTGCTCAACAACATAGACCCCGAGCGCGACGCCTGGGTGATGCCGGGGGTGGAGGGCCCGGTGCTGGTGCTGGACGGCACCCGCAAGCTGGCCGAGGAGGGCTTCGCCCGCCGCTGGCCGCCCAAAATTGTGATGTCGCCCGAAATCGTGCGGCGGGTGAACGAGCGCTGGAAGGCGCTGGGGCTGCCGGCCCTGCCGCCCAAAGACACCGCGGTAGTTTGGTAGACGCGATGCTGGCCAGTGGGCCTCACAAAAATAGAGCATCGCTGGCATACGTCAAATGACCCGGCTTCCCGCCAGCAAGGCGCTACCCTCGTCGTATGAAAGCGCTTCTCCTTTCCTGGTTGCTTCTCCTGGGGGCCCCCGCCCTGGCCCAAACCCTGGTGGAAGTGACAACCGTCGCGGCTATTGCCTCCACTCTCGATGCTAATGTGCGGTTTCCTTCCGGTTCCTTTCGGGCCGGGCGGGGCAGCGAGGCCATTGTGGCCCGGATTCCTGATGCCAGCCGGTTCAACCTCGAGGTTTACGCGGCCAGCGGCCTGGCGGCCCGGCTGCACGCAGGCTTTGTGCAGCAGATTCTGACCGGCTTCGCGGTGGCGGGTTATTTTGTGGAGAACCAGCAGGAAACCCAGGTCGCGGGCGAAATTCGCACCCGCTACGACCTGAAGGACAGTGCAGGCAAGGCAGCCATTCTGTTTGTGGTGCGAAAAGGCGATGAGCTCGTGTATGCCTTTGGCAAGGCCAGATAGGGCAGATGGCTAAAATCCAAAGGTGTGACACCAACATTAGGCGAGTGGCCCACTTTCAGCAACGCCCGAGATGGGGGTGGGTGGTGGGAGGTAGGCGGTGGTTTTCAACGTCTAAACCCTACTCCCTAGCTCCTACCTCCAAGTGCGTAGTAGGTGTTCAAGCAAAGACGATGTGCGGGCACGATAAGCTGTAAGAAGCATGGACGCGCCTTTGCGTTGGTCGGAACTCGAGGCCCGGCTAGCTCTGCAGGAACTGCCCGCCTTTCACCGGGCTTTCCTGCGCCTGCACCGCCCGGAACTGAACCCCGATACCCTACCGCTGCGGCGGGTGCAGCAGTACGTGAGCCAGACTCTGCATGCGCTGGCAAAAGAGGGGAAGGCCCGGCGTGTGGACGAGGATTTTGAACTCGAGGCCGAGCAAATCCCCCTTCCCTACCGGGACTTATAAAACCGGCCCTTAACCGAACGCCTGGACACGGCGCTTTGCGTTTCACATTCGGCCATTTCCCGCTAATATATTGGGCGTTATGCGCGTCATCGTAATTGGGGCCAGGGCTAGTTTGCTGGCACAAGCCCAGACCCGCTGGGTGGTGGAACGCCTGAAGGAAAACTGGCCCGAAACCGAGTTCAAAATACGCACCGTGCAGTCCAAAAACACCTCCGAGGGCGGCGCTGCCGAAGCCCTGCGACAAGCCCTGAGTAAACGCGAAGTGGATATTGCCGTGTATTCGCTCAAACACTTACCCACCCAGGAAATGCCGGGCATTCGCCTGATTGCGGTGCCCAAGCGGGTAGAGCCCCGCGAGGCCCTGGTGGGGCGCAGCGCCAAGCGCCTGGAAGAGCTGCCCAGGGGGGCGGTGGTGGGGGTCAACAGCCTGCGGCGCAAGGCCCAGCTACTGGCGTACCGTTCCGACCTCGACATCCGCGACCTCGAGGGCGACGTGGACGACCGCCTGACTGCCCTGGGAACCGGCGAGTACGACGCCATGATTATCGGCGCGGCCAGTTTGCTCCGCCTGGATTTGCGAAACCGCATAGACCAGTTGATAGACCCCGAGATTGTGCTGCCCGCACCGGGCCAGGGAGCTTTGGGCCTCGAGGTGCGCCTGGGGGACGACTGGGCCGAGGAGCTGGCCTACAGCCTCAACCACCGCGCCTCGTTTGTGCGGGTAACCGCCGAGCGGGCTTTCCTGCGGGCCCTGGGCGCCGGCGATCAGTGTGCGGCAGGTGCACTGGCTACCCTGGAAGGCGACGATACTTTGGTTTTGCAAGGGGTGGTGGCCTCGCCCGATGGCCGCGAGCTGATCCGCGCCGAGATCGAGGGCGATGCCGAGGAAGCCGCCGAGCTCGGGCACGACCTGGCCCAGGACTTGCTGGCCGAGGGCGGACGGGAGTTGCTGGGCGCGGTGCAGAGCCGGTAGTTCCAGTGCATTCCCCACCATCCCACTTTTGGGCGGTAGTTTTGCGGTAAACTTGAGAATAGCAGTCAGGATTGTGGCCTTTGTCCTTTCTGGCTGGCTATAATTTAGGAACAACCATGGGAATCAAACGTCTAACCAAGCAGCGCAAGGCCGTCCTCGAGGTGGTTCGTCAGGCCAAGGGCCACCACCCCGACGCCGCTTGGGTCTACAGTGAAGTTCGCAAAACCGTGCCCAGCATCAGCCTGGGCACCGTCTACCGCACCCTCGAGGCCCTCACCGAGGAAGGCTACCTGGTGCCGCTCTCCCGCCCTGGGGAGGCCCTGCGCTACGAAGCCAACCTGGACGGGCACCTGCACATGGTCTGCCGCAAGTGCAACCGCTTCTTCGACATCGTGCAGCCCCTGCCCGACCTTCTGAGCGAGGTCAAAGCCCGGTATCCCGCCTACCAGATTGAAGACGTACAGGTCGAGTACCACGGCATCTGCCCCGACTGCCGGGCTCAGATGTAGCTCTACTGCAAAATCAAGCGCACGAGCTCCAGCGGTTTTTCCTGTTGCGGCAGGTGCCCGCAACCCGGAATGATGTGCAGTTTGGCGCCCGGAATCCAGCCTGCCAGGGTTCGGCCTGCCTCGACAGGAATTACAAAATCCTGCTCACCCCACACAATCAGGGTTGGGGTCGTGAGCTGGCCCAGCCTGGCCGGGCTGGGGCGGCCCAGCAACCCCTCCAGGGCCATCCAGCGGAAGGTCGAGAAATAGGCCCGCCGCTGGTCATCGCTCCAGACCCGATCCCAGACCCGTTCCCGCAAAAACTGGCGGTCCTCGGGGGGCAGGGCGTCCAGATTGCCATAGTAGGGCCGCAGGCTTTCGTAGGCCGCGTCCTGTGAGCTCCGGAAGCTGTTGTAGATTTTTTCACCCTGGCCCGGAATCAAAAACATCATCTGAACCTTACCCAGTTTGCTGCGCACGGGAGGGCCATCCACCAGCACCAGCCGGGCCGCCAGGTCGGCGCGACGTGTAGCCACCCGCAGGGCCACCGCAGCCCCCATCGAGTTCCCCACCAGCACCGCCTGCGGGATTTTCAGTTGCTCCAGAAGCGCCGCCACCGTATCGGCAAAAAAGTTGAGCGTATAGGCCCGTTTGGGATGGTCGGAACGGCCAAAGCCCGGCAGGTCGAGGGCCACCACCCGCCCCCGCCCCGCAAGGAGCGGAAAGACCTTTTGCCAGCTATCGGCCTCGTCGCCCAGGCCGTGAATGAGCAGGAAGGGGGGGCCCTGGGACGGGGCCGCCCCCGAGTCGTAGAGGTGCAAACCAACCCCATTGGCCGTCACCCTGCGCTGGTAGGGTTTCAGATGGTCGGGAACGGTAAATTTGGGTTTCATAGGTTGTTCGCCGATAATCTATAGCTTATCGCCTATAGCCCCCCAACTTCTCCCCCTACGCTTGTGCGCTCTTCTGCTCAAACGGCTTCTACCAGGCGCTTGTAGGCTTCGGGCATGGGGGGCCTGGCGCCTCCGTCGGCCCAGCTAAAGCGCAGGTCGATCAGGTGGCCGGGGCCCACGCCCATCCCGTTGGGGAATAGCGGGGTGTAGTCCAGGGTACCCCGGACTTCCTCGCCGCCAAAGGTTTGCGCGAAGCGCTCGACCTCGAGCGGGTGCCCAAAATGAAAGGCATGGGTATGGGCCAGCTCCTGCCATAAGAAGCGCGGCTTGAGGGGGGGTTCGGCCAGTTCGGCCTTGCGGCGCAAAAACACCGAGGCCCGGCCAGGGCGCAAACGGAGCGTAGCCTCCAGCACCTCGCCCAGCGCCCCAAAGCTTCCCACAAAGGGCCGCACCAGGTCGTAGCCCTGGACGTTTTTGACGGTAAGGCCCCCGGCCTGAACGGTATGGCCCCTGGGCGACCTGAACCTGAGCCCCAGCACCTCGCTCCCCATAAAAAAAGTCTGGGCAAAGCCGCCCCGCTTGAGCAGGCCATCCAGCCCCCCCGGTAGCTCCACCGGTGGGAACGGCGGGAAAAGCCCTTTGGGAAGAGCCTCCCAGACCTCGAGCAGCCGGGTGTCGCCGGTGGCGATGAGGTACTGGTCGGCAGCGGAGACCTTCAGAACCGGCATGTCTTTATGCTATTCGCCCTGGCCTAGCGGAACAACCCACAGCGCCCTGGGTAGGGGTCGGGGATCAGGTCGGGCCGGGCATCAAAGCCCATCGCATAACCGCTCTTTGTCTCGGGCCAGCCCTGCAAATAAGGCTCGCCGGTGCGGGCAAAGTGGAGCCACTGGGACTGGATGGCTTGGGCCAGGGGCCGGGAACTGTCCAGGGCCTCTGCGGTCAGGAACAAAACCCTCGAGGGCCAGGTGCTCTCGGTGCCAAAGAGCAGGGGCAGTTCGATGCCGTGAAAGCTGCCCAAAAAATCCAGTACCGGTGAAGCCCAGGTCACCAAATAACTGTAGGTGGGGGCGTGGCGGGCCTGGGCGGCCCCGGCGGCCAGCGTGGGGCAGAGCAGGATTCGGTCGGTCTGGAAGTAGGCCCAGGCTTCGGCGGGGGCGGCGTAGCGGGCCTGGTAAAGCTGCCGTGCCCGCTGCCCCAGGCCGGGGAGCCTGGCCTCGACCCGCTCGGCAAACCCGGCCCAGTCGGAGGGGCCTGTCAGGCGCTCACCCCAGGTCTCCTGCGCGGTGGCCCCCACAATCAGGGGAATCCCCTCTGCCAGGCCCATGCGCAAGGCTTGCAGGGGCAGCTGGCTCAGCCAGACCCCGTCCAGGTGCGGCTTCCAGGGCACCTCGGCGAACTCTCCGGCCTCGACCCGCTGCAAGAGCGCCCCAATACTGCGGTCTTCGGGGGGAAAGAGGCGCTCGAGCGGAACCCGGCGCAGACAGGCCAGATCGCCTGCCCCGCAGCCCATCTGGGCCGCCCAGCGCACACCCCAGGCCAGACCCTGCTCGAGGGTTCGCACATACTCACACCCGCCTGACTGGATGATGGCCTTGTGGAATAGCCCTTTGGCGCTGGGGGTCGCCATCAGCGTACAGACCGCCATCCCCCCCGCCGAGTGTCCAAACAGGGTCACGTTGTCCGGATTGCCGCCAAAGGCGCTGATATTTCGCTGCACCCAGCGCAGGGCCTCGAGCATGTCCTGAAGCCCGTAGTTGCCGGTGGAGCCGCGGGGGTCTTCGGCTTGCAGCGCAGGCAAAGCCAGCCAGCCCAGCGAGCCCAGCCGGTAGTTGAACCCCACCACCACCGCCCCCTGCGCGGCCAGCGCGGTGCCGTCGTAGAGGGGCTCGGCCCAGCTTCCGCCGGTGTAGCTTCCCCCATGCACCCAGACCATCACCGGATAGCCCTCCGGTGGGGGCGGCGCCAGGGGCATCCAGACCCCCAGGTTCAAGCAGTCTTCGCTCTGGGGGGGAATATAGCCGCCCAGCCGGGTGGTAAAAACCCCCCGCTGCGGACACGCCGGGCCAGGCTCGGTGGCTTTGAAGACCCCCTCGAGCCGCAGCACCGGCACCGGGGCTTTCCAGCGCTCGGCCTTCGCGTAAGGGATGCCCAGAAAGTAGGCCACCTGGGCGTTCTGGTTGAGCCCCCCCTGCAAGCGCCCCTGCGGCGTGAGCACCCAGACCGGGTGCCCATACGCCATGCCCAGCATCACCGCCAGAGCCCAGATCCCACCCATGAATGTATTGTGGCGCAGCTACCGGATTTTTACCTGTATCCGAGGCCAAAAAGGTCAAGCGCCGGGAGTCTAGTACGTGGCAAAAATTAGCTATCAGCTATGGGCTATCAGCAATTTCTTACCAAAGGTACAGCACCGCAATTTTGAAGGGATAGCGGTCGGAGATGCCCACCTCGAGGGCCACCGGATCCAGGTAAAGCCGCCCGCCCAGGCCATAGGCCAGGTTGAAGCCCCCCTCGATGCCCAGCCCCACATAGCCCGAAATGGCCCCGCCGGGAATCTCGAGGCTGGCCACCGGCCCTAAGTGGAAGCCAAACAGACTGCCCGCCGTGTTGAAGCTCAAGTCTACCCCCAGGCCCGCCGAGAGCGAGAGGTCGGCCACCGTCAGGGCCGGTAGCAGGTTGGCCTTGAAAAAGGCCCAGACCTCCACATTGTCGAAGCTGGTGGGGACGATGACCTCGAGGTCCAGTCCGGTATCAATGCCCAGTGGGCTAAAGGGCAGGCCCAGGCTCCCCTGCACCATCAACCCCCGCCCAACCCCAAACCCCACCCCCACGGTGTTTTCGGGGTAGGCCGGGGCCTGGGCAAAAGCGAAACCAACCACCAAGGTAAGCAAGGCAACGAGTCGCTTCATGGTTCCTCCAAAATCAGCCCCATCATAACAGGGCCATATCAGAGAACCAGTACCCGCAGAACGGGCAGTACCCCGAGCAGCAGGGTCAGGGGCCCGGGTAGATTTAGCCCTCAACTATCGGCCATCTGTCTTTCAGCGTGTACAGGGCTTGGCCGCGTGGTGTTCTATCAGGTACTGCTCGAGGTTGCTCTGCCCGCCCGCAAAGCTCAGGGTCAGATTCTCGCCCAGAATGCAGTTGCGGTTGGTATCGTCCAGCACGCCCCGGAACTCGGCGGTCTTGCCATCAAACTGCACCGAACCCTTGCTGAAGGCGATGTGGAGGGGGTCGCGGCGGAACTCGGTGGCCTCGAAGCTCAGGGCAAAGGTTTTCTTGAGGTTGCCGAGCGAAGCCAGCGCCCGCATGTTGGTGGCCAGGATGCTGGCAAAGTTGCCACAGCGGGCACGGACTACGGTACCCCCGGTGGTCACATCCCAGGTCAGATTCACGGTCTCGCCACCGCCCCTGGCCACGATATCGCCCTTGGTGGTGAGGGTGCTGCCAATGTTCCACTCGAGGTTCTTCACTTCAATCAGCCGCCCAACCCCGGCCTTGTCCAGAAAGGCCGCCACCTTCATCTGATCGGGCATGTCCAGCACCTTGCGCCCCGTTACACAGCGGCTATCGGGAAAGACCGTGCTGCGGTTCAGGCTGGCCACCACCACGTTGTTCACCTTGATGTACCCGATTAACTTGGTAGGGGCCTCGAAGAGGGCTTCGTTGCTGGCGCTGTAGTGGCCCATCACCGTGGGCGAAGGCGTTCCGCCGGTGGAGCCGTTCCAGTCGAGCAGCAGCTCGGCGGTCTGACCCTGAGCGGTACGCCAGCGCACCAGATAGTCGTCGCTGTCGGTACGCACACAACTGTTGTTGCCACCGGTGCAGTCCCAACTGCCTCGGGTCAGGCGGGTCTCGGTGGCCTGTACCGAAACCCCACCTCCTGGGGCGTCGGCCAGGGCCGCACTGGCCGCCCCCGACCCCGGCAACCCCAGCAAGCGGCCCAGGTCAATATTGACCGGCGCATTCAGGTTGTGCAGGTAGCCTGCCAGCTCCCCTGGAAGGCTTTGCATCACCTTGCTGGCGCTTTCATCAAAGCTTTTGCTGGCCCCGGCGCTCTCGGCTGGAGAGGCCGTTGCACTACCCCCTCCCGGAGGGTTGCCTCCTGGTGGAGGGTTCTCAACCACATTCGAATCCCCACAGCCTGCCAACAAAGCCGCCATGACCAGCGCCAGCCAGAAGTTGCGTTTCATAGGGTTCCCCTTTCTTCCCCCAGGAAAATTACCCCGGTAGCCCTTCAGATGCGGCTCATGTTCTTGCCGGTGCCTTTAGCCGTGCTTAAGAGAAGTGCGGATGGGTTTGGATGGCCGGATAGATCGGATCTATTTCGAAATGCCCAAAGTGGGCAAGATGCCATACATTGCCCCAGGTCGCAAGTCGCGGGAAGGGCCGGAGCATTCGCGTGGATCTGCGTTGGGCGTTTTGCGTTTGACTATCGCCCCTGGCTATGCACCAGAATCCATCAAGCTCCCAAACGACGCTACAGAGGTTGAGAGCTAAAGCGCCGTTCAACGTCAATCTCAACGAGCCAAGGGTTTGTCCTCTGGCCGGTTGCGCCAATCTTTCAAACTGGCTACCTACACATTGGTGTAATAGTTATCGAGTGTACTCAGATAAATAGTACACGTTTTTGTAAGTGTCGCTTACCAAGATATACACCCATCGGAACTCTGTTGTTCAGACCATACTCAAAAAAGGAGGAATTGCCATGTCCAAACTGACCCCCGAAATGAAACTGGAAGCCGAGAAACTCAGACGTGAGTGGGAAACCAACCCCCGCTGGAAAGGCATCCAGCGCGACTACACCGCCGAAGATGTGGTGCGCTTGCGCCCCAGCATTCTGCCCGAGCAGACCCTGGCCAAAGTGGGGGCCGAGCGGCTGTGGGAGCTTTTGCACACCCGCCCCTACGTGAACACCTTTGGGGCCTACACCGGCGCTCAGGCCGTGCAGATGGTGAAGGCGGGCCTCGAGGCCATCTACCTTTCGGGCTGGCAGGTGGCCGCCGACGCCAACCTGGGCGCCCAGACCTACCCCGACCAGTCCCTTTACCCCGCCAACTCGGTTCCGGCAGTGGTCAAACGCATCAACAACGCCCTCATGCGGGCCGACCAGATCGAGCGCAGCGAAGGCAAAACCGATCGCTACTGGTACGCCCCCATCGTGGCCGACGCCGAGGCCGGGTTTGGCGGCCCCCTGAATGCCTTCGAGCTGATGAAGGGCATGATCGAGGCCGGGGCCGCCGGGGTGCACTGGGAAGACCAGCTCAGTAGCGAGAAGAAGTGCGGCCACCTGGGAGGCAAGGTGCTCATTCCCACCTCGCAGCACATCCGCACCCTCAACGCCGCCCGGCTGGCTGCCGACGTGATGGGCGTGCCCAGCGTGATCATCTGCCGCACCGACGCCGAGGCCGCCACCCTGCTCACCAGCGACATTGACGAGCGCGACAAGCCCTTTGTGAAGGAAGGGGAGCGCACACCTGAGGGCTTTTATCGGATTCGCAACGGCCTCGAGGCCTGCATCACCCGCAGCCTGGCCTACGCCCCCTATGCCGACCTGCTCTGGATGGAGACCAGCACCCCCGACCTGGAGGTAGCCCGCAAGTTTGCCGAGGCCATCCACCGCGAGTTCCCCGGCAAGATGCTGGCCTACAACTGCTCGCCCAGCTTCAACTGGAAGAAAAACCTCGACGACGAGACCATCGCCAAGTTCCAGCGGGAGCTGGGGGCCATGGGCTACAAGTTCCAGTTCATCACCCTGGCGGGCTGGCACAACCTCAACTACCGCACCTTCGAGCTGGCCAAGGGCTACAAGGAGCGTGGCATGAGCGCCTTTGTGGAGTTGCAGCAGCTCGAGTTCGCCGCCGAAAAGGACGGCTTCACCGCGGTCAAGCACCAGCGCGAGGTGGGCGCGGGCTACTTCGACGAGGTGCTGATGGCCATCACCGCCGGACAGGCCTCCACGGCTGCCCTGGTGGGCTCCACCGAGGAAGCACAGTTCCATTGAGACAGTACCTTACTATTCAAAGACGGCAGAGCTCTCTGCCGTCTTCAGTTTTCTCTCGAGGGACTAAAGCCCAGCTTTCGGGCCTCTTCATACAAGCGCAAGGCTTGGCGAGCTTGTTTATACGAAACACGGCCAAATTTCACATATTTTCCAATGTCAAAAATCAGCTTCCGCTCCCAACCTGCAAAATGTTCACGCATCTTGGCCCAATGTGCCAGTTCAAACCACATATCTGGATGTGTGGAGAGTACCCAGTCAATCTTAGCTTGGTCTTCAGGTGTTATTTGGTTGTTTTGATCTTCTTGTTTGACAGTGCCAGGAATTTGTATGATTGCACCCAGATTTTCACTGGCATCTTCTCTGGCTCCCATTGGATCAGGATTCCCAAGCTCCGAGACACTTATCTCAAATGACTCATTAGATGAGGTTGAAATCCAGCCATTGCTCAAGTTCTTTTCAGGCTCGGGGTTTTCTACTTGTACTTGCTCATCAGCAATTTCTGTTTGCGATTGAACATCGTGCGCTATGTTTCTTTGGCTTAGACGGGCGTTATTAGATCGCTCAATACCAAGCTTCCCAAGTTCTTCAATCACCATCATCATTGCCCCATCTCGATCCCGATAAAAACTGCTTCCTCTGATGCGAATAAACCGCCAGCCCAGGCGTTCAAGAATTCTCTGACGCTCGAGGTCTTCGGGCCATTTCTCCGGCGGATGGAAACGGTCACCATCACATTCGATTGCGACCCGCTGGTCAGGCCCTTCCACCACCAAATCAATCCGGTAACTCCCAACCGGGTACTGCGCGATAACCTTGAATCCAACACGAGTTAGGTACTCAAGCACCTCGCGCTCGAAGGGCGACTCAGCCTTGGCGCCCTCTATCTTCATTTGGTGAATTGAATTTTCTGGCTGCAAGGCGTGCTCAATCAAGCGACGTCGCAGGTCACCAGGTTTCAAATCTACCGCTGGATCCAGCGAGTACACCACCCACATTTGATCCTTGGCCCGACTTGCAGCCACATTGAAGCGCTGCTGCCAAAGTTCAGTTTCCCGCATGGAGAGTGGGCCTCCCTGGGGCACATCTACCATGGAAATAAAGACTACATCGCGCTCATCTCCCTGGAACTGCGCAGGGTTACCACATATTAGCCTGCGCCCTTCTAACTCAGCAGGAGAAAGGGCATCGCGCAACATTTGCTCAATTTTTAGAGCCTGCTCCTCTCCCACCATCGAAATAACCCCGAAGGTCTTGCCTGCGTATAGTGGATTGCCCACACAGCTCTTGACTAACCGAACAATCTCTTCTGCCTCACCCAGGTTGATCTTCGTGTTTCTTGGTTCGGCAAAGCCTTTCACACGTACTGCACGAACAGCAGGCTTCAGTGTGGAGTGACCTGATTCGCGCAAGGGCCTAATCCTTCCGTCGTAGCAAAGTGTGTTACTGAACTGTATTATTTCCGGAACCGAGCGGAAGTGTTCCCGTAGCATCACCTGTCCACCGAATGCTGATCGTGCAACTTCGTATACGGAGTATTTGCCGTCAAATAGGTGCTTATTTGGAATGCCATCAAGATGGGCTTGTTGTAGCGGAGATACCTTTTCAATCTCCTCACCTATCGCTACGGGGCTTACCTGCTTGTCGTCCCCCACAACTACAATCTTTCGAGCCATGGTAAATAAAAAGAGGGCAAAAAGATCCGCTTGGCTAGCCTCGTCTATGATTACAACGTCAAAAGGGTCGTCTTCTGGTCTAAACTGCTCCACTACGCGACCCAGCGGCATAATCCACACCGGCACAGCCGAACGACATTGTGCGAGTAGCTTGGCCGCCTCTCGTTTTAGTGTGGGTGCTCGCTTGCCCTTCCCCTTGCCGATTTTCTTGATAGTGCTCATCCATCCAGTTAGGGCAAGGCGTTGTTGATATGTGGTTTTTTTGATTTGAGCACTCCAGGCTTTGCGGTCAATCAGCTCAGCCGTCACCTGATACAAGTCGCGCTCGAGTTTTGCCACTTCATGCTGCAAAGCGTTGATAGAAGTTTTGGTGCGTTCATCCAGCTCCTGCGAAAGCACGCGGTGTAGCCAGGCTTTCTGGGGTTCATTCGGAACTCTCGAATCCCCGTGTATGCCCTCGCGCTTTTCAATTGCTCTAGCCCAGCCTGGTGCAGTTTCCCTCAGCCGCCCCAACAGTTGCATACGGCGTTCCCACCGAGGGATAAGTTGGTGGAGATAAAATAGCCTCCTGTATGCCTGTTCATACGCTGCGGGAGATCCTTTTTTAAGGGCCTCGACCAAGTCGGCGCTGTTTGCGTTTTTGTGCAAACCGAGATAGGAAATAGCGTTTGCAATCTCCAAGTTGCCAAGTTGCTGGGCTACTCTAACACGCTTGGATTCAAGGATGGAGGCTAGCTCATCCAGTGCAGCAACCAGGTTCAATAGTTCTCCATTAGGTTGGGGGTTGGGAGGTAGGCTGTGCTGCAATGCATCCATATCGAATCCTGCCTCCAGCAATTGCATCCGGAAGGGCAAAAAAAACTGAGAGTGCCATTCCAGCTTACTTTTCAGGATAGGGATATATTGTGCGGCCTGCATTTCGGGATTGGAGGAACCGAGCTTTACCTCACTTACAGCACCAATTAGCGCCTCCCAACGCTTCAAGAGGCGTTGACGTTCTACTCTAAGGCTTGCCTCAAATTCAAGGGCTCGGAAATGCTCATAAGTGCTTGGTTTAACGGATGCCACTTGGGCTTTTTCGATAAAGGCTTTCCATTTGGAATTCTTTAGCAGGGTAAGCAAATTAAGTTTCCCACCCCTCTTCAGAAAGTTTGCAATTTCGCCGGCTTGCTGAGCCTGCTCAGTAACTGGAATGCCGTCTGAAAGTTTGGGTTCAAACTGAATGAGCATATTTTGAGCTTCGAGCGCGAGCTTCCGGGTAGACTCGATAAGTTTGATAAAATCCACCCAGATTTGCTTTAGTTGCGGCTCAAAACCTGCTGCAATGACTGATATATGCCATTGTTCAACTTGCTTAACTGGATGAAGCACCTGGTTCAAGCGTTTTTGGAGTGCTTCAAGCTGCTCCAAACTCGGTTCATGCTTCCACAGTTCGGGTCTTTCGCTACCGGGCTCAACCTGCTGCTGAAGGAGTTGCTGCCACTTCTCTACCTTACTTGGCTCTGGAAGCTTCTCCATTGATGGCAGCCCCGCACGAAGGTCGGCCTCGTCCTCTGGGCTAATGTCTGCATTGCTTTGGTACAGCTCTTCCAGTTCATCAGTAGATAATCACTGGTGCTAGTCACAAAACGATGTCAGCTATACACAGGTCTGGGGAAGCAGCGATGAGGTTCAGGGCGATGATGAGGTAAGCCCACCAAGCGGTAAAGCCAAGTTCAGTACGGTGATGGC
>NZ_JAGDFV010000036.1 GCF_017497985.1 Meiothermus sp. CFH 77666 | reverse complement strand
CCCGGGAAGGAGGGCATAGCGGAAGAAGAGACCCCGCTCGTTCATCACCGGCATCAGTACGTACCCGCCGAAGGCCCCCAAAGGGCCCACCCCCACGGCGGCTTCAGGGAGATCCAGGCTATGGATGTGGTGACCCTGGGCCAGGGGGAGGGGCTTCAGATCCACCACCTGGAGAAGGCCTTCTCCCCCGGAAAGACGCACCGCGAGGTGGGCCAGTAAAGGGGGTGCTCGCGATCTGAGTGCATAGCACCCCCTCTTTTTCACATCTCGGGGTTCAGATCAAGTAGCACACGAAGGAATCTTATACTGGAGATACTTAGGCTGGGATGTCTATGTGATGGTATTCACGATAAAATACTCGTGATGACTCTATCGTAATATCTTAGCCCTCCCAGGGGTTCAGCAATCGGATAGGCAAGCCCCTGAAGTGGGTGGTGTTGCGGGTGACCAGGATGAGCCCATGGCACAGGGCAGTAGCGGCCAGCAGGGCATCCAGCGGAGAGAGAGGGCGGCCTTCGTTCATGGCCCCACCCGTAAGAGCGCCCCAGGCCTCCATCACTTCGATGTCCAGGGGCAGAATTTGGCCGTCGAAGCGCCGTTTGAGGTCTTCGATCCAGCTTTCCAGGACAGCTCGGCGCGGCTCTGGAGCACGAACGGCCCCCTGCACGAGTTCGCCCAGGGTCAGGACGGAAAGGTAAGCTTCCCGCACGGAAAGCTTTTTTAGCCAGACCATGACCCTGGGGTTGGGCTGTCGTTTGGCGGCCTCGGAGACCACGTTGGTGTCCAGCAGGTAGCTCAAAAGCTGACCTCCCGGTAGCCCGTTTCTGGCCGGTTGGCCAGGGCCTCAGTTTCCTCGTCGGAGAGGGGTTCTGAGGGGCACAGCGCCTCAAGAAGGGAGAAATCCTGGCCACGAAGCTGGGTGTAGGTAACCCAGTCCAGCACCACCACCGCAGGCCGACCCCGCCGGGTCACGGTCTGCGGCTCACCCCCCAGCGCCCGCTCC
This sequence comes from Meiothermus sp. CFH 77666, assembly GCF_017497985.1. Lineage (NCBI taxonomy): Bacteria > Thermotogati > Deinococcota > Deinococci > Thermales > Thermaceae > Meiothermus > Meiothermus sp. CFH 77666. Next base: position 24,757 of record NZ_JAGDFV010000036.1, on the reverse strand, counting down.
ACCACCTCGGAAAACCGGGCTTTGGCTTCCTGAAGTTGCCAGACGTGTTTCACAAAAACAGTCTAGCCTGACTAGCTAGTTTGAGCAAGCCAAGCACCTGGGGCACCCTCGGAGCCTGGGAGAGGTCGGTCTCCTGGGCCATCCGCACCGCCATCAAAGCCGCGCCCACCGTCAAAGCCATGCCCAGCACCATCAGCAGGGCGTATCCTTTTTGTCTCAAGCCAACCACCTCCACAAGAGCCAGCCCAGCGTGGCCAGGCCCAGCACCCGGTACAGCCACAGTTCCCAGTTGATCCCCTGATGCCCCTGATGCACCGGCCTTGCCGGAACGCTACCGGGCTGGCAGCGTAGCAGCGCAGCAGCACGGCCAGGTGCAGGGGGTCATTGGAGGAGGGTGGGGTACTCATGGGGCTTGAGTTTCTGAATGTTGCTTATGAAGCGCGAGGTCACCGGACCGGAGGGGATCTCCAGGCGCGGGTTGGTTTCGCCTATCCAGGCAAAGGGGACTTTCCAGACAAAGCACTTGTCAACCATGCCGTATCCCCGGTAGGGCGGGCGGGTGTAGGAGCAGGCGTACTGCACGATCAGGCCCCCTTCCCGAGGAAGGGTGTCGGCGGGAACCTCGCTGGGCCTGCCGTCGCTGCTCTGACCCCACCAGGGGATGAGCTGCCCATCATGGGTCTGAATGAAGTTCTGGACTTCCATGCCCAAAGCCTCGGGCCGGGTGGCAAAGACGAGCTTGCCGGAGGCCTCCTCGTACTCCCAGAGGGTGATCTCCTGGATCGGGGGAGCATACACGCGGGGTGTTCCGTTAAAAAGAAGCAAAAACGCCGCCAGCAACGCGCCCCCTATCAGGAGCACACCCCCAAAATCGAAACTGAGGTCCTTGAGCTTCTGCCAGAGGGTAACGGGGTTAAGGTTCAGGTTCATACGCACCTTTCACAACCCCATCCTGGAAGCCCGGAGGGGGCTCGAACATAGGGCATGGTACCTCCGCATGATTCGCATGGAGCCTTCCACCAGGAAAACCGCCGCCAGCAGGAAGCCCCCGGTCAGCCAGGGGGTGATGGGGTCTTTGAAGGGGGTAAGAAGCAGAAAACCCAGGAGCAGCCCCGTCCATAGCAGCAGGTGGCTCAGGCTGAAAGCCAGACCGGCAACCCAGGCCCAGGGCTTGAAGTCGCCCAGCCAGGCGTGGGCCACCACCAGCGCCGCCAGCCACAGGAGGCCGGTAACCAGGAAAGGCTTCCAGATTGCTACGGCCCAGAAGGGCAGGGCAAACAGCAGACTGAGCCCCACCGAAGACAGCCGGAAGCGCCCGAGCAGCCCGGCCATCACCGCCGGGCTGAGCAGGCCCAGCGTCAGCGCCCCGACCAGCAGGTAGAGCAGGGTCAGGAGAAGATGGCGGAGGGGCTCAGGCTGACGCACAACCACGGTTCACCTCTGCCAGGGGGGGATGCCGTTCTCCCAGGAAAAGGGGTCGTAGCGGCGGTACTCTTCGCTTTTGAGGTAGAGGCCATTGGGGAGATCTTTCCTCGGAACGTAAGGCATCTCCACCCACTGCCAGTCCACCGTATTGCATACGAGCCTGCCGTCTTCCCCCTGGCGCACCTGTACCAGGCCCCAGGTGATGTAGGACTGGGGACCACCGTAGCCGCTGCCCGTGTCGTCTGTGGTCTGGAGGTAGACTATCTCGTAGGGCTGTTCCCGGGGGAACAGGCCGAAGACCACATTGCCGCCGGAAAAACCGCCAGCCGAGTGAATATATCGTCCATCCACAAAACCCAGCAGGCCAAACCCCGTGCTTTTTGCGAGCACATGGCCTGCCGGGGGGTTGGGGGGCGAGGGCAGCCGCCGGGCAGTATGGGGGTTACTTACGTTGTCGGGTACGGCCAGGAACCACCGGGCCCCCTCTTGCAAGCAGTAGGGGCCATGCACCAGGGCCAGGGGGCCGGTGCGCTTTCTGTTTAGCCTAGGCTTCCCCTTTTCGTCCAGCCGATCTGTGAAGTACAGCGGGGCCTCGCTGGTGGGCACCCGGTAGAAGGTGGCCGGGCCGAAGTCAATCCGGTAGGTTCCGTCCGGCTGGGGGGTGCCCTCGATATTGCGTTTGACCACGAACCAGTCCTCGGCGGGGTCGGGGGTGCGTTTGAAGTAGTAGTAGGCGCTGGTGTTGGGCTTGAGGCTAGCGCAGTCAATCGAGATCCAACCCTCGCCAGTATGCTCGTAATTAATAAGAAGAACGTTGCTCGATCTATTCTCCATCTCCCCGATGGAGTAGGCGTAGTAGCCCGGCTCCACCCCGGTTTGATGGAACAGGATGTTATCCCCATTCCCCTCAAGGCAGTCATACCTGGGGTTGTAGAGGGGGCTTTCCTTGCCGAAGAGCATCCCGAACCCGGCGGGCGGGGGTTCCACCGCCGGGGGCGGCACCACCGGGGGGCTTTGGCGGTTGAGCTGGTCACAGGCCAGCAGGGCAGGCGCAAGCAAAAAGAGCAGTGTGAGATACCGTGTCATGGTTCTCATTGTAGCGAACCTCTGGTCCCCTTTCGGGGATTATGAGAAGGCTAGGGATCCCAGGGAGAGGGTGCGGGTTCCCCGGGATTGGTAGGTTCGCTGCCGCTACCCGAGCCTGAACCGCTGCCACCGGAGCCGCTGCCCGAGCCAGGGTCGCCCGAGCCGCTACCCGAGCCTGAACCGCTGCCACCGGAGCCGCTGCCCGAGCCTGAACCGCTGCCACCGGAGCCGCTGCCCGAGCCTGAACCGCTGCCACCGGAGCCGCTGCCCGAGCCAGGGTCGCCCGAGCCGCTACCCGAGCCTGAACCGCTGCCACCGGAGCCGCTGCCCGAGCCGGGAATCACATCGACGGTGCCGTCCGGGTACTCAAGGATAACCGTACCGTCCGTGAGCCTCTTTTCTTTGGTTCCATCGGGCCAGGTATACTGCCAGCCTCCCTCCTTGGTTTGATCGAGCTTGCTTCCATTGGCAAACTCGTGCGTACTGCTACCATCCGGCCTGACCGTCACCTTATCGCCGTCCGGCTCGTAGGTGGTCGTGCTGCCATCCGGGTTATCAATGGTTAACGGGGTTCCCAGCACCTTGGCCAGCTCGCTCATCGCCGGGGCCCCCAGCAGTCCGGCCAGCAGCAGGCCCGCAGCTGCCATTACGATGCCCACGGCCATAATCACCCCGACAGGACTGGCCAGCACCGCCCCGGCAAGGGTAGCAGCCACACCCACAGTACCGGCTCCACCAGCCAGCGCCAGTCCCGCCACCGTCAGGCAGGTCGAGGCCATGTACTCACACCCAGCCATACCCACCGAGCCGTTCAGGCTGTTGATGGCCCCCTCCACCGGGTCGGGCCCGTCGGGGGTGGGGGGGAAGGTGAGGGGAGTGAAACGGTAGTGCACTTCCAGATCGTCGTTCTCTGGCTTCACCACGTGGTGGTAGGTTCTGCCATCGGATCCCTGGATCATCCCCTCCGTCCCCCGCCCGTTGCGCACGATCAGCACGGCCTCTGCCTCGGCCAACCAGGAATCTGGACAGAGGTTTTGCAGGTTGAATTTTCCGAAGGTGGTAAAGTCCTCCCGCCCCATCTTGAGGCCCTGGCGCTCACAGGCTTCCTGCAACAGCTTTTTTTCGGAAGCCGCGAGCGCGCTCCCCAGTAGCACCAGCAAAAGCAATAAAGTTCGCCACATACTTACCTCCAACATTCAGGTTCGCCTTCCCGGCGCACGCAGACCCTGGATTCCGGGGTCAGGCCGTTGGTATCTCCGCTATAGGTAATTTCTAAAAGCAAGCTGGATGCCGCAGCCTCCAAGCGGTAACGCACTATTCCCACATCCCCCTCCCCTTCGCTGGGCACGCCCACCGCAATACCGCTGCGATCCGGCACCCATTCCCCCCGGGCATCGGGGATGGAAGGAAAGGTGATGGTGTACTGTCCGGGCTGCACCTCTAGGCTATGCTCCCCGTTGCCCAGCGAGAAGGCGGTGGTCTGGTAGGTACCACTGGCCTGCATCGTCGCTTGCGTCCCGGCAGGCACTCCCTCGATCCGCACCCGCAACCGGCCCGGAATCCGGGTATAGCTCACCTGGGTCACCGGTCGGGTGGCCCCGCCCACCTCCACCGCCAGGTTGCCGCCCTCGGGAGGGGTGGTGGGCCGGTAGCGCACGATGGGCAGGCCGGGGTTGACCACGCTCTGGGCCGCCACGGCGTAGGTGCCCTGGCGCAGGCCCGAGAGGGTGGTGCTGGCGGTCAGGGTGCGGCTGTAGCCGCCCGGCCCGCTCAGGAGCACCTGGGCGCTCACCCCGGGGTCGAGGCCCGCTACCTCCACCCGCCAGTCGCCCGCCGCGATGGGCGGGGGCTCGGGGGCCGGGCTGCAATCCAGGCGGCGCAGGCCCAGCCCGTTGTCGGCCTGGAATAAGAGGTCGCTGTCCAGGGTGCGGCGGGCCTCCTTGACCCCCTGGCCGTCCCGGCCCTCGAAGCCCAGGGCCAGCCCGGCCAGGTCATAGCGCTGGCCCCCCGTCTGCTGAAACAGGGCCGGGGTGTCCTGGTAAAGCACCTGGCCGCTCGCCGCCCGGTAGATGTAGCGGATCTGGGGGGCGGCAATGCTCATCAAAAGCTCGGGGGTGCGGTTTTCCTCCTGGAAGAAAAGCCGGTTGCCTTCCAGGCTGCCGCTCCCGGCGAAGGTGTTGAGGGCGGCCCCGCTCCCGATGCGGCTCAGCACCGCCCCCACCCCCCGCAGGCCCTGGCCGCTCGGGACGGTGCAGGCGGTGCCTTCCAGGGCGTAGGTGCCGGTGGCGGCATCCAGGACGCTGACGCGGGTCAGGGTGTAAACATAGCCGTTGCCGCCCGCATCCACCACCAGGGCCCGGCGCAGGTTGCGGGGGTCATAACCCTGGTTGGCGAAGCGCACCGTGAGGCCCGAGGCGCTCACCCCCAGAACGCGGAAGCGGCTCTCGGGCAGGCCTTGCAGGAACTCAAAGCCCGCTGTGCTGCCCCGCAAAGGGAGCAGGAAGGGGCGCTCGCTCACCACCTGCTGGGCCACCCCGCTGGCGCGGCGCAGCTCGGCTTGCAGGTTGGTGCCCTGCAAGACCGCTTGCTGCTGATCGGAGGAGGCCACCGCCAGGCGCACCGCCCCCACCAGCAGCAGCCCGGCCAGGGCTGCGGCCAGGAGGAGTTCGACCAGGGTTATGCCGTGCGATCTCATACCTCGATCTCCGACTCCCGCTCCCGCTGCCAGCCGGGGCCCGGCTTCACCCAGGACTCGTGTTCGGGGGTGATCCACTTGTAGCCTTCCTCGAAGGTGAGGTAGTTTCCGCCCCACTCTGCTGTGGCACTCACGCACCTGTCCTCCCCTTCCCCCACAAAGGTCAGCTCCACCCCGTTGTGCTTCTCGTAGACCCGCACCTCAGAGGAGTCCTCAAGGAGCCCCCGGATGGTGGCTTTGAGGTCGTACTGATCCTTGAGTTTCTCATCCAGGAAGGGCTCCAGCCGTTCTACCAGCCGGTCGGTCTGGGCCTCCAGACGGGCCTCGGAACCGGGGGCGCTCTCCATTGCCCAACCGGGCATCATGCGGCTATCGCCATCGGGCGCCGTACCGGTGTAAATAATCCGATCGCCCTCGATGTTCCAGCGATCCCAGTAGCTATCACTGCCCCAGTAGCTTTCCAAGATAGCATGATCCCGTCCGATGGCAATGCTGTTCTGGAAGGCGGGGTAGAGATCGTTGCCCAGGTACTGACTCCTGACGATAACTACGTAGTCCTCATTTGCCCCCACTTGCAGGCTTACACTCAGCCCCCCCTCCTGCTTCAACAGGCTACGGTAGGTCTCCCGCAGATCCACCGGGAGGTTTTCCAGCTCGGGAATGGTTCGCTCATCCTTAAGGAAGTCGTTGACCCGGCCCAGGTGGGCGATCCGATCCAGCTGCTCCAGCACCTGTTCCCGGCCTTCCAGGCTGGGGGCGGCCTCCACCAGCTCGCGCATTGCGTTGACGTGGCGCTCGTGGACAGCCTCGGGTACCAGCACGCGGACGGTATGGCCCTCCCCTACCGGCTCCAGTCGCAAGACTGCCCCCTCTCTGGGCCAGTGCACCTCCAGGGTGTACTCCAGCCCGCCCTCGCGGTCAGCGATGTCCACGTGCATCCGTCCGCTACCGGTGATGTGGCTGTAGTGGATGGAGCCGTCAGCCTCCTTGCGAAAATGAGGCAGCTCCCCTGGACCCAGGGCTCCGGTGTACTGATTCCGGTCACGGTTGCCGTAGTAGAGGTGGTCTACCGCATATAGCTTATACTGCGTAAGGCCCCAGTCCTTGGCCTTGGCCTCACGCAGCCCCTCCACCATCTCGTCCCAGCTCCACATGTGGCGATAGTGGCTGGCCACCTCATGGGCCGCGTTGATCAGCCTGTCGCTGACCTCGCGCAGGGGCAGGTCGTGGGCCAGGCGCGGGGGGTTGGCGGGGTCGTAGTTATCGCCGTCACGGGCCATTTTTACTTCCCAGGAGAGCAGTACCCCAGGGTCTTTCTCTACCCCCATCCGGTACAGGGCCTCGATGTCCTGTATATCGGCGTACTTGCGTACCTCGGGCAGTTCGTGGAAGGCCCGCTCCTGGCGGCTGCTTTCAGCTCTCGATGCGTCCCACGCATGGCTGGGTTCGTGACGTTGTTCCAGCGTGGCCCTGACGTATCTCAGATCGCCAAAGCGAGGATCGTAAGCGTTGTGCGCGTTAAGGTCTACGCCTTCCTCGGCCAGGGCTCTGGCCGCACGCTCGGCCAGCTCGGGATCCACCGCTTTGGGTTTGTGTACCAGCGCATCCTTGAGGGCATCCTCATCGAAGACCACCTTGAGGTTCATCGGGTCATACCCGGGTAGCTTTTCCTGCAAATCCCGCAGGGCGGCCTGGGTAGTTTCGGGCAACAGATGGCTGTAATCGCTGTAGGTGTATTCCTCCACCGCATACCGCAGGAGCAGCGGCTGCCCGGCCTGCTGTTCCAGCTCCTTCAGGAAGTCCAGGGTATTCTGGCGGTTGCTGAACCAGATCTGACCATCGCTGTTGTCCAGGCTCCGGGCAAAGTCCTGCACTGCTTCTTTGCGCTCGGGGTGCTCGATCTGCGACCACACGTGGTCAAATAGAGCATCATAGGCTTTCCGGGCTTCGGCGTAGTAGGGTACAAAGGGCTCGCTCATAGTCCCACCTCAGAAATCCACATCCTGTTCGGCAGCGCGTTCTCTGCTGGCCCGCTGGAGCGCCGAGGTCAGCCCGGGCATCTCGCCACCCCAGCCATTCCAGCCTTCCAGGCGTAACCGGTTGTCGTTCTCGCCCAGCTCCTTGAGAATCTCACGGGCTTCCTGGGGGGTCAGGTAGGCTCCGTCTTTCTGATTGAGGAAGGCGTCCAGCCGGGGCGTCTCCCAGCCGTAGCCGTTCCAGCCGTCGTTAAGCAGGCTTTTCGCGGTTTCGTTGACCTCCGTGCGGAGGGACTCGATCTCCGCCGGGCTGAAGTAGGCAGTCTGCTCGAACTCGCCCCGCATCTGCCCGGCCAGGCGACGGGCCTCCTCCAACCCCAGGGTCTCGTAGAGCCGGGGGGCCTCCTCCCCCTGGGCCAGGACGGTGATGTGCCCCGACAACCGCTTGCGCTCGTAGTCCACCAGGGCCACCTCCGGCACCCCGTTTACCTCCACGTAGGAGAGGCCGGTGGTCTCGTCTAGCATCCGCTCTTTGTGGTTCTCCGCTCGCATGGTTCCTCCGTGTCCGTGTCGTTAGTCGTTAATAGAAGACCTGGCAAACCCAGCTCAGACCACTCTGGTAGCAGCGCTTGCCACGCCAGACCGCCTGGGCGTTGTAGACCTCCCCGGCCCAGGGCACCAGCGGTAGACCGGTAATACTGTCCAGCCGCCAGTAGAGGCGTTCATGGCAACCGAACCATCCACAACTACTGGCAAACTCGTACTCATACCCCACCCCCTGGTTAAGGCTGTAGGTGTTGGCGGGCCAGAGCATGATGCTGTGGCTGCCCACCCCCACCGTCTGGTATCCCCCGCCGTTTTGCAGGAGGGTCAGGGGGTTGGGGGTGCTGTTGATGAAGCGGCTGTCGGTGCCGGAGTAGGCCTTGATGATCTGGAGGTTGAGGGCGGCCCGGTTCTCGGGCGTGTAGGTCACGGTGGCATCTGTGAGTTCGCTGCTACGTCCCAGCAGCACCGGGTCGGGGCCGCTGGGGATGAAGGCGATCCCGTAGTTGTAGGTGGTGTCCTTGGCCAGGCCGTGATAGTCCGGCCAGAGGAAGTTGATGATATAGGTGCCCGGTGCGGTGTAGCTCGCGCCGTTGAAACGGACGCTGATGGGGGCGTTGTTGGAGGTACGGGTGATGTTGAGCCGCAGCGAGGCGGTGCTTGCGTAGTGGACGTAGAGCACCGCCGTCTGGCCCGGGGTCACGGTGGCCTGACCGGCCATGCCCACCGGGGCCACCCGCACCTGGGTAAAGGTGGCGGTACCACCCACCCCCGACCAGGCGGGGCTGTCGTCAATCTGGATATAAGGCCGGATGCGGAGACTGCTGCGGTTGCTGGTGCGCAGCACGGTGTTGATGCAGCCGTTCTGGCCCGGCATGATCCACTGCTGGCGCTGCCAGCCCGAGGCCAGCCAGCTCCGGGTTCCTTCGATAAGGGTTTCGCCGCTGAACTGGGCCTCCAGGAAGCCGACCTGGGCCGGGTACTGGGACTGGTTGTTGATGCAGGCGTATACCCCAATCAGCTGGTTGGGCGGTACCGGGGTCCAGCCGCCCGGATAGCCGTCGCGCTGGCCCAGGATATAGCTGTCGATGCCGGTCTGGGTCACGCCCCACAGCTCCCCCACCCCCACCAGGTTGCGCCCGCTGATGTAGCGGTAGAACACCCCGCCGCCTACATTCCAGTCCTGGGTGGGCGGGCTGGCGCTGTAGACGCCGGGGGCTACGTTGTCGAAGGTCTGGTCGGCCTGGCTCACGGTCAGGCCCTGCGGCCCGCTCACGCCGTAGTTGGGGGCCCAGGGCAGGCCGCTGGTGATGACCCGCAAGCGTCCGGTGGTGGCGCTGTAGGTCACGTTCATGGTGACGGTCTGCCCGGCGGTCACGGTGAAGCTGCCCTGGCCGCTGGGCACATAGGTATAGCCGCCAAAGGAGAGGTTGTCGGCTTGCAGGGTGTAGGAGCCCGGAGGCAGCTCATAGCTGGCGGTGCCGTTGAAGGTGTGGCGGGTGGTACCCCCCTGCACGATCCGCAGCACCGGGCTGGAGCCCGAGGGGTGGCCCGAGACGTTAACCTGCACCCGGCCCGTGATGGGGGCATAGCTCAGGCTGACCGGGATGGTGCTGCCCTCGGTCAGGTTGTAGCTGCCCGCGTTCCCGCTGGCCCGGTAGGTATAGCCGTTGGCGGCCACATCGGGGGTGTTCAGGGTGTAGTTGCCGGGCAGCAGGTCGGGGGTGGTGGTCACTCCGTTGCGCAGGTTGGCGCTGTAGTTGGTGGGCCCGAGCAGGCTCACCAGGGCCTGGGTGGAGGCGGTGGGCAGGCCGCTCAGGGTGAAGCGGAAGCTGCCCGAGACCTGGGTGTAGGTCAGGTTTATAGGTACGGTCTGGCCGGGGCCTACCGAGAGGCTGGCGGGGGTTACGGTGGCCCGGTAGACAAAGCCGCCGTGGTTGAGGTTGGCCGCGCTGGCGTTGTAGCTGCCGCTCACCACCTCATAGGTGCCGGGGCTGCTCAGGTTGTAGTTGCGGGTGCCGGTCAGGCTCAGGGTGTAGCCGGTTGGGGCCCCGCTCACGCTGAGCTGGATGAAGCCCGACTGCTTGGTGTAGGTGGCGCTCGCCTCGGCAACCTGCCCGGCGGCCACGTCCACCTCCTGGGCGGGGGCGGTGTAGTCGAACCCGGCCTCGTCGCGCTGGGTCACCGGCTCCACCCGGTAGCGGCCCGGGAGCAGGTCTTCCACCACGGTGCCGCTGGGGTAGGTTCCGATCAGGGTGCCGCCCTGGAAGAGCCGGGCGCTGGGGGCAGGCATCCCACCGGGGCCGCTCAGGACGATCCGCACCGCGCCCGAGGCGGGGGCGTAGGCCACCTCGATGGCCTGGTTCTCGTTGTGGGCCAGGGTGAACCCCTGGGCGGTGGCCCGGTAGGTAAAGCCCCCTATCCGCACCGGCGCGGGGGTCAGGGTGTAGCTTCCGGTAGGCAGGCCGGTCAGGCTGCCCCCGGCAAAGGTGTGGTCGATCCCGTTGCCCTCCAGGCGCAGGCTGGCTGCCGAGCCGGAGGGCAGGCCGCTCACGTTAACCACCAGGTTGCCCTGCTGGCGCTGGTAGGTCAGGGTGGTGCTGACGGTCTGGCCCGGGGTCAGGTTGGCGCTGGCGGCGCTGGCCCGGTAGGTGTAGCGCCCGGTGCCGTAGGGGGTGCTCTCGTTGCGGGTGACCGGGCTGGGGGTGATGGTGTAGAGGCCGGGCTCGAGGAAGTCCAGGGTGGCGCTTCCCTCCAGGGTACGGCTGCTGGGGCCGCTCACCGTGATGGGGGTGGTGCCGCTCACTCCGGTTACGCTGACCTGCAAGCGGGCGGTGGCGGCCAGGTAGCGCACGGTAGCGTTGTGGGTAGCGCCCACCCCCAGGCTGAAGCTCCCGTTTTCCACTGTAGGCACGAAACGGAAGCCGTCCCGCTCCACGTTGGAGGCGGTCAGGGTGTAGCTCCCCGGCAACAGGACGTAGCTGCCTCCGGCCTCGAGGTTCCCCGTGGTGGGGCCTTCCAGCCGCATGGCACCGCTCGGCAGGCCCACCAGGGTCAGGTTGAGGGTGCCGGACTGGCGCACGTAGTTGATGGATAGGTTCTGGGTCTGGTTGTGGGCCAGGCTGAAGCTGCCGGGGCTCAGCTCGGCCAGGTAGGTGAAGCCGTCCACCGTGACCGAGGGGGCCTCGACGCTGTAGGAGCCGGTGGGGAGGTCGTTGTTCAGCCCCGGGTTGAGCGGGTAGCTCAGACCGCCCCGGCGCAGGCGGATGCTGGGGGCGCTGGCACCGGAGGGCAGGCCGCTCAGGTTGAGGTTGACCCGGCCCTGCTGGCGCACGTACTCCAGGGCCAGGCTGTGCTGCTGTCCGGCGATGAGCGAGAGGTTGCGGCTGGGCTGGGTGGGGGCATAGACATAGCCCCCGGCCTCCACCTCCTCGGCGGTGAAGGTATAGGCCCCCGGGGTCAGGCCGGTCAGCTTGCGGCTGCTGGACAGGCCCTGCTCGAAGCCGCCCGGCCCGCGCAGGGTGGCAGCGGCCAGGGTGCTGGCAGGCAGGCCGCTTACAACGTAGTTCAGCACCGAGGTGGTGGGGATGTACTCGAGGCTCACCGTCACGGTCTGGCCGGGGTTTACATCGGCTCCGATCAGGTTGGCCTCGTAGCGGATATCGTCCTGGGTGTACGAGATGGGCTGCACCCCGTAGCGGCCCGGGGCAAGCTCCCACTCCCCGCCTGCGCTGCCGAAGCTGTGCAGATTTTCGCTGCTGCTGAGTATGCGTCCGCTACCATGGGATTATGACTTTGGACGACCAATACATGAACAATCTGACCAGCCAGACCGAAGGCTTGATAGGGGGGATGGCCCTCCCCAACGGGATGCTGTTCATGAGCACCCACGGGGTGGGGGTGGGCTATCATGACAAGGAAGGACAGCTTCATAGCATCAGCCGTCCCCTCAACCCAGCACTGATGCGCCGGGTTGGGGTGGTGGGGGGCTTGCTGTGGATGTTTGTCGAGTGGAGCATGATGCTGCTCAGCCGGTTGGTGGGAGTACCCAATAAGGAAGATCGAAAGATCATGCTGGTTGGATTCGCAACCGGCGCTTTGGTGAGCATGATCGCCATCCTTAACGACCCGGACTTCTGGAAGCTGTTTTACCTGAGCTTCCTGGCCCTGGCTGCCCTCGCCGTTCTGCTCATCCCCGGTCTGCGCTACCACCTCCAGGAGATGCGCCGGTACCACGGGGCGGAGCACCAGCTGCTCCACGCGGTGGGCCTGGGGGAAACCCCTTCCCAGGAGAGCCTTGCGCGGCAGACGGTGTTTCATCCCCTCTGCGGCACCACCGCGATGATGCCGCTGCTCCCCCTGGCATTCGTGGGGCCGTTTTTGCCCTGGTGGGGGCATCTCCTGGCCTGGCCCCTGGTTTTCCTGGCCCTGTTCGGAGCGGCAATCGCCTCTAAGGAGGGGGATCGTCGGGCCTGGGCCCGGCTGTGGATGCGGGTCGGTGAGTGGGGACAGGGCTTCACCACCGCGCCCACCGAGGCCCGGCACCGCGAGGCGGCGGTAGCGGCCTGGGAGGCGCTGCGGGCCTGCTATCCCCAAGTCGGAAAAATGCAGGCAGAAACCGCAAGTTGATCGGAGCGTGTTGATGCTGGCGTCTCAATGAACCGCCAACGCACCCTGAACAGGGTGCGTTATGCAGGATAGGAGGTCACCTGGAGTCCAGGCAACGAGCTGCTACTTCCAGCGGCCTATCTTGAATGTAGCACCTGCTGTTGCCAGAGTCAAGCGGCCGTTGAGCCAGGCTCTTATCATATACATCCCTACCCCGATAACCACCGATACAGGGGCATAGGATTGACGACGAAGCGACGGAGGTTGCGCAACACAGGGGCGCCCTTTTGATGAAGGAAGCCCAGGAGCAGGTTGCGCAGGGCAGCCAGAGCCACAGGCATCCTCTCCAAGCGCCACATCCCGCTTGTGGTGCAGCCGGTTCTCGATGGCCCAGTGGCCCCGGCTGAGGCGGGCCAGGGTAGCGGCATTGGCCTGCTCTGGCGACAGACTGGTGAGGTAGAGGTCGGTCTCCAGGCTCTTATCATTTGCCTGAGCATCGTCGCTTCAACCCCTCACCTGTCGACATCGGTTACCGCCCGATTTGTTTTATTTGGCAAAAGGAGCACCAAACTGGCCGGCGCTGTCGCCACCCTCTCCCGCAAGGGGAGAGGGAAAGGGGAAAACGATAAAAGCCTGTGAAAGTGTATGGACATCATTACGACAGTGTACTATATGTTATAATCAGAATGTGTTTGATTCATAGCTCTGGTATCATAAAGAACCAAGAACCGAATGGGCGGCCCATGGCTTTCATGATCTACAAGGATTCTGCTATCACCTTAGCGAGGTAAACCCCGAAAGGGAAATGAGGAGGCACATATGCGAAGAAAAGCCCCAAAAGACGAACTCTACAAGCTGTACGGCCTGGAGAAGAAATACGTCCCGATCAAGGATCTTCCTCTGATTGAGAAATACCCTTCCATCATCCTGACCGCCGAGAGCCGGGCCCTGCGGCGCAAGGTACGGGAAATCCAGCAGAAGCATCCCGAATGGGGACCTGGCCCGATCAAGCACGCCTTGCTCCAGGAAGGCCTGATCGCTTCCCGCGAGGATATAGAAAAAGTGATGGATAAAGTGGATCGCTACGAGGACATGCTGCCTCTCCGGATCGTCAAGCACCGCCTCGGCCTATGGTAATCACACTCCCTCACTACGGCAGCAGCGAAGAAGAGTTAATCCGGCTGCTGCCGCAACTGCGGGTGAGGGAAGAAGCAACGGAAGACAGTCCCAGCATCGAAACGGTGCTCAAATACTTCCATGCCAAGCCGCGGGGGTATCTGATCTGGCAAGCCCTCCCCAACCACCGCAAACAGCCCGACTACCTCTGCAAGTCCTACGGGCTGGCCTGGAAGACGGTGCGAGGGCAAAAATACTGGATGATAACGGAGGATCGCTACTGGAGCATCCTGGACAACTACCAGGAGATGGGCTCACGGCACCCCATGATTGCCCGGGTGGTGCCTGAGCGCTACGAGCGGCGCAATAAACTGCTCCAGCTCCGCCACCTCCGGCAATGGTACTCCATCATGAGCGAAAGCCCCGCCAACTACGCGGCGAACCATCCCGGCGTCAGCCATACCATTCTGCCCCGGATGCTGCTCAACGATCCGCCGGTGCGCAACTACGACCGGGAGCAGAAGGTAATTCTGCTCCACTACGATGGTGCGACTTCATTGATTACCCCCAACTTCGCCATCTCGCTCCCGGAAAACTCCTTCGAGCAGATTCAGCGGAAGTGGGGCACCATTGATCCCTTCAGCATTCTTATGCTGGCCACCCTCCTGGGCGAACTCGAGCCGGGCAGAATTCATAAACATATCGGTCAGACGGATTGACAGGCATTATCTGTGAGATTCGGATTCTAGCCCTCACCAAACCGAAAGGGTTGGTGAGAGCGTACCCAGCTTGGGGGTAGATTCCCTATCGGGACGGACGGGCATCCGTACGCCAGGTGCTCTATAAGCTCTACCCGAACCAAGCTCAGCTTGAGACCCTGGAACGGTGGAAGCGCCTGCACTGCCAGCTGTACAACGCCTGCATCGAACAGCGCCGCCGAGCCTGGGCCAAAGGAAAGAGCCTGGGCTACTACGACCAACAGAACGAACTGCCCAGGCTCAAGGCGGAGATGCCGGAGTACATCCCCCTGGGCAGCCACGCCCTGCAAGAGACCGTTCGGCGGGTAGACCGGGCCTTTCAGGCTTTCTACCGCCGGGTTCGGGTGGGGAAAAAACCCGGCTTTCCCCGCTACAAAAGCCCCAAGCGCTTCGTGGGTTTCAGCTACCCCGACCAGGCCGGGTGGAAGTTCGAGCGGGGGCCGAACGGCAAACCACGGGGTGCAGCACCTCTCCAACCTGGGGGCCATCAAGGTCAGGGGCAAACCCCGTCAGTGGGGCGAGCCCCGCCAGATGATGCTGACCCGCACGGCGCACGGCTGGTACGCCACCATTACCGTTCGCTGCCAGCCCATTCGCACAGCGGGCAACGACTCCATAGGCATAGACCTGGGGGTGGAGGCTGTAGCGACTCTGAGCGATAGAACGCCGCCGGTGGAAAACCCCCGCTTTCTCAAGCAGGCCAGCGCCAGGCTCAAGGGCCTGCAACGAGAACTTTCCCGCCGTAAGCGCTTCGACTCCAACTAGCGGCGCACCAGGCGGAAGATAGCCCGACTGCACCAGAAGGTCGCCAACCAAAGGAACGACTTCCAGCATAAGCTGACCGCTTCGTGCCTCCTCCAGGTTCAGGCCCGGTGTCGTGGGGGTTGCTTGGAATCGTCGGTTTCGACCATCGTCTTGCTATGTACCTGCTGCCCTTCCACCCACAGGAGCAGCGCGCCTTCCCAGCAGTCGGTGGCGCGGCGTACTGCGGGCTCGAGGAGGGCCCGGTGCTCCGGGCCGGGTACGGGCTGCACCCATTCCTCCAGGCCGCTGGGCTCCCCGTCCAGCCAGCGGATGGCAGCGTACAGGCCGGGCAGGTACAGCACGGCCTCGGCCTGCTCGGGCAGGTGGGGCAGGATGGCCCGGAGTTCGTACTCCTCCCAGAAGCGGTGCCGGGGCACCGGCTGGCCGCTGGTATCAAACACCCCCTGCCATAGCGGGCTGAACCCCCAGGCCCCGATGCGCTCAGCCACCAGAACCGCCAGGTGGCCGCTGGTCAGGTAGAGCAGGCGCACCCGCCGGTTGTACCGGCCCCGCAGGGGGATCTGCCGGAGGTCGACCAGGTTCAGGATGCGGAAGATTTCGTTTGTGCCCGGATGCACCTTGCCCTTGCGGTAGTCCTCAAGCCACTCCTCCAAAGTCTCCGGGATGCCCTGCCAGCTCTGGAGGGGGAAGGCTTGCTCCAGGTCGTAGTCGTGCTTAACCCAGCCTGCCTGGAGGCTGTAGCACGCTTCGATGGTCATACCTGCCATGACTTCTACTATAGCGAAAGTTTATATACCTCTCGGCAATTATGAGAACGGCCAGGGAAAGAGCCCTGGAGACCGCATCTCCAGGGCCCCACAGGCCGCCCTAGCGAACCCGGAACTGCCACACCCCCGGCGTGGCGGTGTCCAGCACCACCAGCGGACCGGGGTTGAGGCTGGCGAAGTCGCCCTCGGTCTGGGCCACCGGCTCCAGGGTCACGAAGATGCGGTGGAACTCCCCCTTCTGATCCACCAGGCTGGTAGCGGGCGGGGTGTTGTTGGCAGGGGTGGGCAGGCTGGCCGTGAGGCTTGCCGATACCGTCCGCCCGGTGATGTTCACGGTGCCCAGGCGGAAGATGGTGCCCGCCTCGTTCTGGCGGTAGACGGTGTAGAAGTGGCTGGGCGGGGCGGGCTCGAGGCCCCGCAGGGTGATGACCGCCCGGCTGTTGGCGTGGTTGTAGCTGAGGAACGGGCTCTCCATCACGATGGTGCCGGTGGCCTCAGCGGGCACCTGGAAGGGGGTCAGGTTAAAGAGGCCGTAGGTGGTGGACTGTGCGGTGGCAGTAGTGCTGGCGTTGGGCGCGGGGGTGGTGTAGGTGGCCACCAGGAAGGGGTTGGGGAGGGCGGTGAGGCCGGTGGCGGCGGGGATCAGGGGCTGGAGGCTCAGGCTGAGGGCGTTGTGGCTCATGGCGTTGATCGAGCCGGTGGTGCCCCCGCAGGCCGCACCCATGTTGACGGGGAGCAGCGTGATGGTCTTGCTACCGTTGGTCAGGTCGGTGGCATCCAGCGTCCCAATGAACCGCACGCAGTTTACCGCAGTATTGGAAAGCTCACGGCGGAAGCTATAGATGGCGTAAACGTGGTCGGCGTCCAGGGCGGGCAGGTTTTGGAAACCGCTCAGCGTGATGACGGAGTTGGCTCCATCCTGAACGCTCACAGCGATCTGGGGTAGGTTGAGGGTGTTGGGAATCTGGAGGACCCGCTGGGCAGGCCGGATGAAGCCGGTGAAGGTGACACCGGTGCGGGAGCTGGGTGGGCTGCCCTCCAGGGCCACGGTGGTGCTGCACGAGACGTTGGTGGCAGCCTGGGCGGCCAGGGTGAAGCTGGCCTCGCCCTGGGCGTTGGTGGTGAGCGAGGTGGCCGAGGGCACACAGAGGCGGGTGTCGGCGGTCACGTTGAGCCGGACTCCGGCGACCCCATTACCTTCGGCGTTGACGACCTTGACAACGAGGGGGGCGGGGAAGTTCTGGCCGCTCGAGGCCACCTGGTTGTTGCCCGAGACGATGTTGAGGGAGTTCGGGGCGGGCAGGTTGACCTGGGGCGGCGCGACGTTGACGACGGGGGCGGGCTGGCTGCAAGCAGCCAGGAGCACAAGAAGCAGCAAGATCCAAAGTATGTTCTTCACTCCATTCAGTGACCAGGGTAGCCAAGAAACGATGATTTCACAGTTCATTGATCACCGCGACAGGCTCTTATCATTTGCCTGGGCATTGTCATTTCAACCCCTCACCCGGCGACAGCGGTTACCGCCCGATTTGTTTTATTTGGCAAAAGGAGCACCAAACCAGCCGGCGCTGTCGCCACCCTCTCCCGCAAGGGGAGAGGGAAAGGGGAAAACGATAAAAGCCTGTCACCGCGATTGTGAAGTGGAATGCGCTGATGCCCAAACTGTGGGAGGATGGAGATGGTCAAGATGGTTATGGACGGTTCATAGCTCAACGACCCCCTGCAAAAGAGCTATAGAACCTAAGTGGCATCGCTCGTCTTCTTGCGCTCTGACAGAGCATGATTTTCTGGCACGGTCTGGATTCATCTCTAATCCTTATAAAGGCGCAACTTAAAAGGGTTCCCCCTCCGGAGGTCTGATCCGCACGATAAAATCCCTGGGGCTCAACACCAGTAGGGGTAGATCTGTTCGTCCCATCAGGGAATCAAAGTGACGTAGATCCCCTGTAAGTAGCACCTGGGCCTGGGCCTTCAAAGCCGCCACGAGTACGGGACGGTCTTTTTCGGGAAGGGAGCTAACAAGCTGTCTCAAGGGCTCTTGAGCCAGATAGTCAACTTCTTGGTGTTCCGGAACCAGTCGCACCCAGCGCATAAGTTGCATCAGGTGAGGGGTGGCCTTTGGGCGTTTGCGCTCAATGTTAAACTCCGCCTCGAGCCAACAAAATGGACTTGTGAGCAGTTGGAACTTTCCCTGTTCAGCCAGCATCCAGATCAGGCGGAATATCTCACCCCCCAGGGCTGCAGAAAACAGCACGTTCGCATCCAGAAAAACCCGCACTAGAGACCCCAGGCTCGACGAAATTCAGCTAGCTCCTGCTCGCTTGCCTGTGCGGCCTGGTTGAACTCCTCAATACGTTCCTCGGTGTAGACCTCCAGCGGAAGTACCCGCGCTGGCTCTAAAACCACCCGGCCCTCCTCCACCTCCACCAGGAGAATATCCCCGGGTTTGAGACCCAACGCCTTGCGTACAGAGGCGGGCAGAGTGACCTGGCCCCTAGGTGAGACCTGTGAAATAGTTTTCATATTTTCAGCATAGCAGAAAATCAAAATTACATACAAAGCGCCAAAATCTCAGACCGCCAGACCCTGCTCCACCAGCCAGCTTGCCGCCTGCGCGAGCCGCTCGTGACGCACCTCGAGGATCAGCCGGGGCCGGCTCTCGACTTTGCTCAGGGCCTGGAAGAGCGCCCTCCAGTGGAGGCGACCTTCGCCGGGCGGCCAGTGCCGGTCCAGGAGGCCGTCGTTGTCCTGCAGGTGCAGGTGTCCCAGCAGGTTCCCGGCCTCCTGCACCCACTGGTCAGGCGATGGCCCCCCGATCTGTTGCATCAGGTAGGCATGGCCCACGTCCAGGCTCAGACGAACATGCTCCGAGTTGAAGGAGCGCACCAGGGCCAGGAGGGCGTTAGGGTTGGTATCGCGAATGTTCTCGATAACCAGGGTAAGCCCCAGGTTGCGTGCCAGGGGCAGGACGGTCTCCAGGGTATCGTGCACGAACTCGAGCTCGCGCTGCAGGCCATTGCTCGGGGCGTGGGCCATCTGAGGATGGCCGAAAAAGAGGAAGGGGCTGTGGATCACCATGTGGGTGGCCCCGAGCTCGGCGGCGAACTCCAGGGCCCTTTTGTATCTTTCAGCGATCATGCGTCGTACGAAGGGGTCGGAGGAGGCCATCCAGAGGCCGTCGTAAGGGCCATGGATGCCGATTCTGCCGGTGAAGCCGTCCAGCGCTTCGCGGGCCCTGGCCACCAGGGGCTGCCAGTCGCCGTCGAGCACCTCTGGGCGGGTGGCGTCCTGGATCTCGAGGTCGCGTCCCCCCTGCTCGAGTAGCCAGGTGCGGTAGGTGGGCAGCAGTTCGAGGGGTAAGGCCATGCCCAGCACGGGCAGGGTGTTCGAGCTCATGGGGGCACGGTATTGGGCACTGGTCAGATGAGCATCAACGAGGAGACTATTAGTGAAAAATTTTACGATACCTAGTATTTGTGACTATATTCTTTGCACTCGCAGCGTATGCCACCAAAACCCTGCCCATCGAGCCCGAGGCGCTCTTCACGGTACGACGCATCTCGGCAGCCTTCAAGAACATCCCCGGCGGGCAGATCCTGGGCCCGACCCTGGACTACAGCCACCGTCTCCTGCGGCTGGAGGGGCTCCAGGGCGATGCAGAGCCCGCCGACCCTGAACCCGCCTCCAATTTTGCGCCGCAGCAGGTGCCCTTTGTGGCCGACTGGCACCGCCAGAACGGGCTGATGGCCCTCCGGCCCAAAGACCCCACCCCCGGCCCGGCGATCCCCGACCTGACCCGCGAGCCGCTCCTCTTCCCAGCCCCCCGGGCCCAGAGGCTCCAGGCCCTGAGCCGGGCCGATACCGACGGGGTGCTGGCCCTGGGCTATGCCAACATGCGCGGCTACGAGGCCATCCACCCCACCGTGAACGAGGTGCGCCTGGCCTACGCCGAGGTAAGGCTCCAGCACCCGGCGACCGGCGCAGTCTTCAGCGCGGGCCGGGTGCGCTACGCCCAGGCCGAGGTGCTGACCAAGTTCCGACCCGGGCCCGACGGCAAACCGGCCCTCGAGCTCGGCTTTGCCGCCTCGCTGGGCTGGAACGAGGTCAAGCTGATCGCCGCTGCCATGCTGGATGCCGCCATGGACCTGCCCGAGCCGCACCCCGCCCACACCGAGGAGTTCGTGCTCTCGCACACCGAGCCGGTGGAGGCCAGCGGCTTCTGCATCCACTACAAGCTGCCCCACTACGTGACCTTTGGCTCCGACCTCGACGCCCTGCGCAAGGCCCGGGCCCAGGTGGCGGTGGGCGACGATTCCCCCCAGCCTGCGGAGGTGGCGGAATGAGGCTCAGCGCGCTCACCCACCCCCGCCAGGACTACGCCTACGCCTTCCTGGACGCCTTCGCCAAGCGCGAGCTGCGCCGCAAGCTGCTCAAGGCGGTGGCCATCCCCGGCTACCAGGTGCCCTATGCCAGCCGCGAGGTGCCCCTGGCCCGCGGCTGGGGCACCGGGGGCCTGCAGGTGACGCTCGCCCTGGTGGGGCCTGCGGATGTGGCCAAGGTGATCGACCAGGGGGATGACCAGTCGGTCAACGCCGCCAACCTGCGGCGCTTTATCGCCCGTATGGCCGGGGTAGAGACCACCACCGACACCGCCCGGGCCACCCTGATCCAGAGCCGCCACCGCATTCCCGAGGAGAGGCTGAATCCTGAGCAGATCCAGGTGCTGCAGGTACCCTACCCCGAGCCTCTGGCCCGGGTGGAGCCCAGCTTCGCCAGGGCGCGCGAACTGCACGCCGACGCCGAGTACGCTCAGGTCTGGCTGGGCCTGTACGAAGACCTGGTGCGCTGCCGCACCCCCACCCACGGGGCCGACTACCCGGTGATGGTTCACGGTCGCTACCTGATGGCCCCCTCCCCCATCCCCCGCTGGGACAACCCCAAGCTGCACCAGGCCCAGCACCTGACCCTGCTCTCGGCGGGCAGTGAGAAGCGGCTCTACGCGGTGCCACCCTTCACCGAGGTGCGCCCAGTGGAGTTCAGCGACGTGCCCTTCGACGTCGAGGATCAGCGGGACTGGGCCGACTGGCAGACCGGCCTGCGCCACAAGTTCATGACCGAGCTGCCACAGGCCGACGGCGGCAGCCGCTACGAGCTCTCCGACCGCGACTATGCTCGCAAACGGGCTGCAGGGCTGCCCACCCAGCCCACCTACTACGACGAGGAGGGCCTCTTCTACCACCCCGGCTACCTGGCCCCCCGCACCCCAGCCGAGCGCCTCGAGCGCCTCCTCCAGGGGATCCCCGATGGCCCATCCTCCTGAACCCACCGAAGCTCCTCCCCCCCTCGAGCCCCCCCGCCTCCTGCGCCAGAGGCCCTTGCTGCAGGCGCAGGGCCTGCACAGGTCGTATGGCCCGGTCACGGCCCTGGCCGATGTCTCGCTGGCGGCCTACCCCGGCGAGGTGCTGGGCATCGTGGGGGAGTCGGGCTCCGGCAAGTCCACCTTGCTGCGCCTCCTGAACCTACAGGAGCCCGCCGACCGGGGCTACTATGCGCTGGCGATCCCCGGGTACAGCGGCCAGAACCTCTTTGCGCTGAACCGCTACCAGGCCCGGCAGGTGCGGGTTCAGCACATCGGCATCGTCTACCAGAACCCCCACCTGGGCCTGCGCATGAAGCACACCGCCTCCGGCAACGTGGCAGAGCGGCTGGTGCTGGCGGGCGAGCGGCGCTTCGGGCGGCTGCGGCGGGCGGCACGGGGGGCGCTGGCGGCCTCGGAGTTCCCGCTCGAGCGCATGGACGAGGCCCCTATCCGGCTCTCGGGGGGCATGCAGCAGCGGGTGCAGCTCGCCAAGGCCCTGGCCCTGGAGCCTGCCCTGCTGCTTTTGGACGAGCCCACCACCGGGCTGGACGTCTCGGTGCAGGCCCTGGTGCTCGATACCCTGAAACGCCTGCAGCGGGCACGCAGCATCACCATGCTGATCGTCTCGCACGACCTGGGGGTGATCCGCACCCTGGCCGACCGGGTGCTGGTGATGCGGGCGGGCCGGGTGGTTGAGCAGGGGCTCACCGACCAGGTGCTGGAAGACCCCCAGCACCCCTACACCCAGGAGCTCGTGCACGCCAAGCTCTGATATGCGAAGGCTCTCCGAAACCCCCACCATCCATCCCACCGCCCGCCTGACCGACTGCCGCCTGGGGGCCTGGACCGAGGTGTCCGAGGGAGTGGTGATGCTCGAAACCACCCTCGGCGACTACAGCTACCTGATGCCCTTCGGCCAGGCAGCCTATGCCGAGATCGGCAAGTTTGCCAACCTCGCCAGCTTCGTGCGCATCCACCCCACCAACCACCCCATGGAGCGCCCCTCGCTGCACCACTTCACCTACCGCTCCGCCCTGTACGGCCTGGGAAAGGACGACCCGGCCATCTTCGAGTGGCGAAGAACGCAGCGGGTGGTCATTGGGCACGACGTCTGGATCGGGCATGGGGCCTCGGTGATGCCGGGGGTGAAGGTTGGCAATGGGGCAGTCATCGGCACCGGGGCGGTGGTCACCAGGGATGTGGAGCCTTTCACCATCGTGGTGGGCGTGCCAGCCCGCCCCCTGCGCCGCCGATTTGACCCTGGCATTATCGAAAGGCTGGAAGCTACAGCCTGGTGGGACTGGCCCCACGCCCTGCTCAAGGAGCGGCTACCGGACTTTCGCGGCAGCGTGGAGGCCTTCCTGGAGAAATATGCGCCCTAGGAGGCCTTTATGCTCACGGTGGAGAACCTCGCCAAGCGCTTCCAGATCCACGCCCTGAAACGCGAGGTGGTGGCCTTCGAGGGCCTCTCTTTCTCCTTACAGCCGGGCCAGTTCATCCTGGTATCCGGGCCCAACGGGGCAGGCAAGTCCACCCTGCTGCGCTGCCTGTACCGAAGCTACCGGCCCACCGCCGGGCGGGCCCTGTATGCTTCCAGTCAGGGCCCCCTCGACCTGGTGCGGGCCGCCGACGAGGACATCACCCTGCTGCGCAAGAGCGAGATTGGGTATGTTTCGCAGTTCCTGCGACCCAGGCCGCGGGTGAGCGCCCTCGAGCTGGTCGCAGAGCCGCTGCTGCACCTGGGCACCCCGCAGCAGGAAGCTGAGCGCCAGGCGGCGGGCTGGCTCGAGGCCCTGGGCCTCAAGGAAGCGCTCTGGGCCGCCTTCCCCAGCACCTTCTCAGGCGGCGAGCAGCAGAAGGTGAACCTGGCCCGCGCCCTGATCCGCTCTAGCCGCCTGCTTCTGCTGGACGAGCCCACCGCCTCGCTCGATACGGCGGCCCGTCAGGCTCTGGTGGCCCGTCTGGCCGAACTGAAGCAGCAGGGGGTCGGGATTCTGGGGATCTTCCATCACCCCGAGGAGGTCGAGGCGCTGGTGGATCAGACCCTGGAAATACCGCCGGTAGCTCCCTTCTTGGCCCCCGAGCCCCAGCCGGTAGCCTGAGCCCTTTCGTGCTTATGTGGATCAAGAACCTCAAGCTGGTGCTGCCCCAAGAAACCCTGCCCAGGGGCTCTATTTGCCTGGAGGATGGCCGCATTAGCGCAATCGTCGAGGGGGACGCACCGAACGCCCTGGACGGACGGGGGCTTACCGCCATTCCCGGCCTGATTGACATGCATGGGGACATGCTCGAGCGCGAGCTGCAGCCTCACCCCGGCAGCCGCTTCCCCATCGAGCTGGCCCTCTACGAGCTGGACAAGCGCCTGGTGGGGAGCGGCATCACCACCGCCTATGCCTCCATCTCCTTCATCGAGGGCTGGGGCTCCCGCGACCCCCAGGAGGGCCTGGAGATCATCCAGAGCATCCACTGCTACCGGGAGCGTCTGCTGTGCGACCTCAAGGTGCATGCTCGCTTCGAGGTGACCACCCCGCGCTCGGCCCCCATCCTGCAGGAAGGGGTGGCCAACGACGAGATCCACCTGGTCTCGCTGATGGACCACTCCCCCGGCCAGGGGCAGTTCCGCGACCTCGAGCACTACGTGGAGTATTACAGCAAGTGGATGCGCGGCTACGACGAGAGCGAGGCCCAGATCCGGGCGCGTGCCCAGCACCTGCTGGAGGCCCCCAGGGCCTGGCACATCGCCCGCGAGGTGGCTTGGGTGGCCCTAACCAAAGGCATCGCGCTGGCCTCCCACGACGACGACACCCGGGAAAAGGTGGATCTGATGGGCAGCCTGGGGGCTAGCATCTCCGAGTTCCCGGTCACGCTGGAGGCCGCCCAGGAGGCTAAACGTCGCGGCATGGGGGTGGTGATGGGGGCCCCCAACGCCTACCGGGGCAGCTCCCATTCGGGCAACCTGAGCGCCCTCGAGGGCATCCAGGCCGGGGTAGTGGATGGCCTGGCCTCCGACTACCACCCGGCCTCGCTGCTGCAGAGCGTGTTCAAGCTGGAGCGCGAGGGGGTGCTGTCACTGCCTCAGGCCGTGGCCTTAGCCACCCAGAACATCGCCTGGATGTGCGGTCTGGGAGACCGCGGGCGCCTGGTTGAGGGGCTGCGGGCCGACCTGGTGCTGGTCGAGGAAGGGCCCTGCCCACGGGTGCGGGCCACCTTCGTGGCGGGGCAGGCCGTTTACAGTGATGGAACCTTGGGTTGACCACTCCTCGTTAGAGCGCTCTTCACGGGTTTTGAGCCATCCGCTTTCAGGAAGGCTTTGTCCTGAACAGAACATTGACACGCGGCTTAGTACACGACAAAACTTTGAAAACGGCTAAGAATAAGGGCCAGCCCCCGCCAGGAGGTGGCCCATGGAAGAGCATAAACGATTGGTTGAACTGATACGACCCCAGCAGGGCTTTGAGCTGTGCCAGTTGAAGCTGGCCAAGTGGGTGCTGAGCCTGTTCGAAGCCGACGAGAGGGGTTGGATAGTGGCGCCGGATCGTACCGAGTGGGCGTTTGGCAGACAGCAGTTGAATGTGATGATGCTGGGGGTGGTGTACCAGGGGTTGACCCTGCCCCTGGTGTGGAGGGTGCTGGATAAGGACGGTCATAGCCATACCGAC
>NZ_JAGDFV010000035.1 GCF_017497985.1 Meiothermus sp. CFH 77666 | reverse complement strand
GATCAGCAGCAGGTCTTGCCAGCGATGATGGGTTTTCAAGTACTCGCGGGAATCGGGTATCTGGGCTAGATACGGCAACGGACTGGGGATGGAGACAGCTTTCATATGTGATTATGATAAAAGCCTGGGCCTTAGTTGAGATTATTATGTAAATAGCGAAATGTGTTATACTAACGAAGTGAGTACTGAAGTCACTGCCAACTACGACGCATCTGCAATTAAGGTTCTAAAAGGCTTAGAAGGGGTTCGCCACCGCCCTGCCATGTACATTGGCGGCACCCAGGCCGACGGCTACCATCACCTCTTCAAGGAGATTCTGGACAACGCTGTAGACGAAGCCCTGGCGGGGTTCGCTAGCGAAATTGTTACCACCCTCCATTCCGATGGTTCGATTACGGTAGAGGACAATGGGCGCGGAATTCCAGTAGACATCATGCCGGAGGAGCAAAAGCCTGCGGTAGAGGTCATTTACACCGTTTTGCACGCAGGTGGCAAGTTCGAAGAGGGCGCTTATAAGGTTTCGGGTGGCCTGCACGGGGTGGGGGCTAGCGTGGTCAATGCCCTGGCCGAGTACACCCGTGTGGAGGTCTTTCGCGATGGTAAGCACTACCTGATCGAGTTCAGTCGGGGGGATGTCACCAAACCCTTGCATGTGCTGGGCGATGCCCCTAAGGGTAAGCGCGGCACCCGCGTTACTTTTTTGCCCGACCCGCAAATTTTCGGGAGCGAACAGAAGTTTGAAGCCAGCCGACTGCGGGTGCGGCTGCGCGAGGTCTCCTTCCTGGTAGCCGGCCTCAAGCTGGTTTTCAAAGACGAAATTCACCAGAAGGAAGAGGTCTTCTTCGATAAGGGTGGGGTGGGCTCCTTTGCCAAGTACCGCGCCGACGGCGAGGAACTGCTCTACGACAAGCCGGTTTTGTTGCAGGGCCAGGTCGAAACCGTTGGGGTAGAGGTGGGTCTGGTACACACCAAGGGGTATAGCGTCAACCTGGTCAGCTTTGCCAACATGATTCCGACGGTGGATGGTGGCACCCATGTTTCGGGCTTCAAAACGGCCTACACCCGTGCCATCAACACTTACGCCAAAAAAGCCGGGCTGGTAAAGGATTTGGAGCCCACCGGCGATGACCTTTTAGAGGGTCTTTCCTGCGTCATTTCGGTCAAGATTCCCCAGCCGCAGTTCGAGGGCCAGACCAAGGGCAAGCTTCTGAACCCCGAAGCGGGTACGGCGGTCAGCAAGGTGGTTTACGAGAAGTTTTCTGAGTACCTCGAGGAGAACCCCCGCATTGCCAAGCTCATTTACGAGAAAGCCCAGCGTGCAGCCCAGGCCCGTGAGGCCGCCCGCAAGGCCCGTGAGCTGGTTCGCCGCGCCAACCCCCTCGAGTCCGACGACCTGCCGGGTAAGCTGGCCGACTGTCAGTCCGAAGACCCTGCCGAAGCCGAACTCTTCATTGTAGAGGGGGACTCGGCGGGGGGCAGCGCCAAGAGTGGCCGTGACCGCCGCTTCCAGGCCATTCTGCCTTTGCGCGGGAAAATTCTGAACGTGGAGAAAGCAGGCCTCAACAAAGCCCTCAAAAACGCCGAAGTGCGGGCCATGGTCGCAGCCATTGGCGCAGGCATTGGCGGCAAGGACAACGAAGAGGCCCACTTCAACATTGAAGACCTGCGCTACCACAAGATCATCATCATGACCGATGCCGACGTGGACGGCTCCCACATCCGCACCCTGCTGCTCACCTTCTTCTACCGCTACATGCGTCCCATCATCGAGCAGGGTTATCTCTATGTGGCCCAGCCCCCGCTGTATGGCCTGCGGGTGGGCAAGAGCAAGAATATCGAGTACATCTTCGACGATGAAGCGCTTAAGAAAGCCCTGGCCAGCATTGGCGACAAGCCCTACGAAATCCAGCGCTTCAAGGGCCTGGGTGAGATGAACGCCGAGCAGCTCTGGGAGACCACCATGGATCCCGCCCGGCGGGTGCTCAAGAAGGTGGACATGAAGGATGCTTCCTACGCAGCCCAGATTTTCGATGACCTGATGGGCTCCGACGTGCAGCCCCGCCGTGAGTTCATCGAGGAGAACGCCCGTTTCGCGCAGATTGAAGTTTAGGGCAGCTCGAGCGCCCACAGGTTGCGATCCTGGCTGCTCAAAAAAACCACCCTTTGCCCATCGGGCGAGACCTGCCACTGGTCGTTCAGCACCTTTGCACCCAGGTCGGCCAGCAGGCGGGCGGTGTTGTTTTGCAGGTCGTACTCAAAGAGGCGGTGGGTGGGCTGTCCCAAGACCAGGGGAATGTAGACCAGCCGTTGGCTATCCCGCCAGCGGTAGGAGCCAAACCAGCTCAGTTTGCGCTGTTCGCCCTTGCGGGAGACGGCAAAAAGACCATTGCGCTCTGAGCGGTCGAAGGCCACGTAGTAGACCACCCAGCGCCCATCGGGGCTGGGGAGGATGCTGCGCATACCCATGGCGCGGGCTAGGATGCGGCGCTCCCCGGTGGGGAGGTGAAGGGTCTCGAGGTTCCGAAGGGCCTCCTGTGGGGCGCGTTTGCCCGTGAGCAAGAGGGTTTCCTCGTCCAGCCAGCCCGTGAGCCCGCCGCCATACACCGTGGCCACGCGCTGGGGCACTCCCCCCAACAAGGCGACCCAGACCTCCGAGCGACGCCGGTCAAAGTTGCCCTCGGGCTGGGTGGTGTTCCAGGCCAGCCGCTGGCTGCTGGGCGACCAGGCCACGTTGCCGCCCTCGGTCTCGAGGTAAAAGCGTTGCCCATCCGACAATTGCTCGATCAGACTGGGCCTTCCGGGCAGCAGGGCATGGGTAAAGCGGGGGTTGTAATGGGCAACGGGCAGCAGGGGTTTGGGGGGGCCAGGCTCCAGTGCCGAAACCCCATACAGTGCAGCGGGGCTTTGGGGGTTTGGCTTGTCGAGAAAGAGCACCGTACGGGAGTCCGGGCTCCAGAGGGGGCTCACGCAGCAGCCGCCAGAGGTCAGGCGGCGGGGGGTAGAGGTGCGGGTGAACTCCAGCCGTGTTGCACTGGAAAACAGGGCCAGACCGGGTAAACCGGCAAAACGGTTTGCCAAAGCATTGAGCGCCGGTTTACTGCTCTGTGTTGCCGGCCAGGCTCGAGCGTAGTTGTTGAGCAGGGGGCCGCCGCGCCGGGCTTGCGGCTGCTGGTCGGGGTACTGCCAGCGGCGGGGGTCGTCCAGGTCGCGCTGAAAACCCCTCGAGAACCCCCCCACCAAAGTGAGCGTCTCCCAGTCGGCAGCGATGTAGGGAATCGGGTTGAAAAAGCGTTGGTGGGAGCTGTCGCGGATTTCTAAGTGCAGGTGGGGAGCGGCGGTGCAACTGAACTGCGAATCGCCTACCTTGCCCACTACCTGCCCGCGCCGTACCCTGGTGCCCACCCGCAGTGGAGGGCGCTCGAGCAGATGCCCATAAAGGCTGGCCAGCCCATTGCCGTGGTCAATCACCAGGTTGTGCGGAGGGGAGCCGTGCGGCCCATCTACCTCCACCACCACCCCATCCCCAATGGCTACCACAGGGGTGCCACAACGGGCCGAGAAGTCCAGGCCGAAGTGAATGCCCTGCCCCGCGCGGTAGGCACTGGTACGTTGCCGATACGCGCCGGTGGTATTGCCGTAAAGCTGCCCCAGAAGCCAGCTATCAGGGCCCGGTGGCCCTTGCAGCGGCAGGCCAAACTGACGTGCTGGAGGCGCAATTTTGTCATCAGGCAGGGGCGTGGCGAAGTGGGCCAGGGCCACGCCCAGCCAGAGCAACGCGAAAGCCAGCAGGCGCATGACCCGATTATCCCTGGGGGATTGCATAGCAAATGTGGCGTGAGTGGCGCAAAAAAAGAGCGAACCAGATGGTTCGCCCTTGTGCCAGGAAGTGGCTACTGTAGCCAGGTGTAGCGGAAGGCCAGGTAGCTGGTGTTGGGGAAGTGCAGGAAGCCCTGTACCCGGCGGTTCATGGCCTCGTACTGGGCTGAGTGGAACAGGAAGGCCATGGGGCTGTCCTGCAGCACAATCTCCTGCACCTGGGTGTAGATGCGCTGCCGCTCGGACTGGCTGGCTGTGCGGCGGCCCTGCTCCAGAAGCTGGGTGACGCGGTCGTTTTTGTACTTGGACAGGTTCAGGGCCGAGGAGGGATGGAAGGTGTTGAAGAGGTAGTCGTCGGGGTCGGCCTGGCCCGAGGTGCCCAGCAGGGTCACATCAAACTCGCTGCGCAGGGCTTTGGGCAGGTAGACGTTCCAGTCCTCGGCCTGGATGTTCACCCGGATGCCCACTTCGGCCAGGTTGTCGCGGATCACGTCGGCCGGGGTACGCAGGAAGTCGTAGGTGGAGGTAACGTAGAGGTTCATGGTGAAGCCGTTGGGGAAACCGGCTTCGGCCAGGAGCTGCTTGGCCTTGGCCACATCACGGGTGTTGTAGGGGCTGTTGGTGTAGGCGTAAGCCCCCGAGGGGATGGTGGTACCACGGGCCACAATACCGCCGGTGCCAAAGAGGGCCAGATCCACAATGGCCTTCTTGTCAATGGCATAGGCGATGGCCTGACGCACCTTGGGGTTGTTGTAGGGCTCACGGGTGGTGTTGAAGTAGAGGGCCCGGAAGTTGGCCGAAGGGCCGCCTACCACGGTCAGGTTGCGGTCGGCTCGGAGCACGTTTACATCGGCGGCGGTGACGTACTCGATCCAGTCCACCGCCCCGGCCCTGAGCGCGGTGGAGCGGGCGGCGGGGTCGGGGTAGTAGGTGTAGGTGATGCCATCCAGATAGGGCAGGGGGCGGCCCTGGTTGTCCTTTTGCCAGTACTTGTCCCACTTGCGCACTACCAGGCGGGTCTGGGGGATGTACTCCACAAAGCGGAAGGGGCCGGTGCCGATGACTGCTTTGTTGAGGTCGTTGTTGTTTTCCCTGGTTACCTTTTCCGAGACCACCACGTTGGTGCTGAAGGCCAGCTTGGCCAGCAGGGGGGTAAAGGGTTGGGAAAGAGTTATGACCACGGTGCTGTCGTTGGGCGCCGTGACCGAGCGCACCACCGCAAAGTCGTTGGCGCGGGGGCTCTTGGTGGCGGGGTCTTTGATGCGGTTGATGGAGAAGGCCACATCAGAAGCTTTGAGGGGGTCGCCGTTGTGGAAGGTCACGCCCGGGCGCAGGCGGAAGGTCCAGGTCAGGCCGTCCTGCGAGACCGACCAGGACTGGGCCAGACCGGGCACAATTCGACCCCGGCTGTCCAGCATGACCAGGGTGTCGTAGATGTTTTCCAGCACGTTGCGGCTGGCGGTGGCATTGGTGGTGTGGGGGTCGAGCCCCACCGGGTCGGTTTGCATACCGGCCCGCAAGATGCCGCCGTACTTCTGGGCCGAGGCAAACGCGACCAGGGCTACAACCAGCAGAACCAGGAACCTTTTCATTACGCCTCCTTTGACCGGTAAAAACCGATGAATAACCAGAACCATACCGCTTTGCTACCTTTGCCGCAAGCGGGGGTCGAGGGCGTCGCGCAGCCCGTCGCCCAGCAGGTTGAAACCCAGCACCATCAGCACGATGGCGGCACCGGGCACCAGCGAACCCCAGGGGGAGAGGGAGAGGAAGGCCCGGCCCTCTGAGACCATGGAGCCTAGGGCCGGAAAGGGCGGCTGGATACCCAGCCCCAGAAACGACAGCGCCGCTTCGGCCAGCACGGCGTAGGCGAAGCGCAGGGTAACCTCGACAATCAGCGGGGCGGCGGCGTTGGGCAGGATGGTGCGAAAAATCATCCGGCCATCCGAAGCTCCCATGGCCCGTCCGGCTTCCACGTACAGTTCTTCCCGTACAGTTAGCACGGCAGCCCGGGCGACCCGGATAAAAGGCCCCACAAACACCACCGAGATGGCCAGGACCAGGTTGATGAAACCGCCCCCCAGAAAAGCCAGAAAAGCGATGGCCAGCAGGATGGCTGGGTAGGCGATCAGAATATCGGCCAGGCGGGAGATGGTGAGGTCGAGCCAGCCCCGAAAATACCCGGCCAGCAGGCCCAGGGTTCCCCCTACCAGAAGCCCGGCCAGCACCGAGACTGCCGCCACCGAGAGCGAGAAACGGGCCCCGTAGAGCACCCTCGAGAGCAGATCGCGCCCGTACTGGTCGGTGCCCAGCCAGTGCTCTGCGGAGGGGCCCGAGAGGCGGTTGGGGGGGTCGAACTTGAGGGGATCCCAGGGGGCCATGATGGGGGCCAGCAGCGCTCCCAGCAAGACCATCAGGGTGATGATGCCGCCGATCACCGCCGAGCGGTTGCGCAGGAGGGACTTCCACACCAGGGCCCAGGTGGAGGGGCTGGCGGGGGCGGGTGTGGTCATGGACATCCTCCGGGGGGAGGGGAGACGAAGGGGGTGGGGGGCAGAGAGGTCATTGGGCAGGAGGAAAGCACATCCAGGGGGTCGCCAGACCTATCCTGGCAAGGTTGGGGCCTCGAGGTTTACTCATACCGAATCCTAGGGTCTATGAGCGAGTAGAGCAAGTCCACCAAAAGGTTGACCAGCACCGCCGCAGTGGCTACGAAGAGCACCGTACCCTGCACCACCGGGTAGTCACGCAGGTTGATGCCCTCGAGGGCAAAGCGCCCCACCCCCGGCAGGCTGAAGACCTGCTCGATGATGACCGCTCCGCCCAGCAAAGAGCCGAACTGGATGCCGATGACCGTGACCACCGGAATCAGGGCGTTGCGCAGGGCGTGGCGAAAGATCACCACCCGCTCCGAGAGTCCCTTGGCCCGGGCGGTGCGGATGTAGTCGCGCGAGAGTACCTCGAGCATCGAGCTGCGCAGGATGCGGGTGACGGCGCCGGCCAGAATCAGGCCCAGCGAAAGGGCCGGCAGAATCATGTGCCGGAAGTTTTGAGCGGGGTTTTCGGCCAGGGGTACAAAACCCGCCGGGGGCAGCCAGCCCAAAGCCAGCGCGAAGAGCAGAATCAGCAGCAGCGCCAGGAAAAACCCCGGCACCGAGAGGCCCAAAATGGCAAAGAGCGAGGCAAAGTAGTCCACCAAGCCCCCCCGCCGGATGGCCGCCAGCACCCCCAGGGGCACTGCAATCAGGAGGGCGGTGAGCAGACCCATCACGGTAAGCTGTAGCGTGACCGGAAAGCGCAGGGCCAGATCCTGGGCGACCTCGCGTCCGGTGCGCAGGCTGCTGCCAAAATCGCCCTGGACAACGGCCCCCAGCCACTGCCCGAACTGCACGTGCAGGGGCAGGTCGAGCCCGAACAGGCGGCGTAGCTCGGCCAGACGCTCGGGGGTGGTGTTGGCCTCGAGGCCCACCAGGCTCGTGACCACATCCCCCGGCACGGCCCGCATGAGCAAGAAGGTGATGATGGCCACCCCCAACAGGGTCGGGATGGCTGCGAGAAGACGATTGACCACATAGCCGACCATAAGAGTAGCCCGAGTATATCGCCTACCGGCGTTTTTGAGCCGAGGGTGGAGCAAATGACCGGGGGCTACTTCAGTGGTTTGCTAACCTTAGGCAGGGGGGAATCCTGTGCGAAAAACCCAACTGCTTTTTATGGTTGCTTTGAGCTTTCTGGCGCTTTCTCAGGCCCTGGCCCAGGGCTACTTTGAGCTGGGGGGCTTCAAAACCCCCTCGGGCAATATCTACTGCTTTGCCTATGTGGATCGGCTCACCCAGGAGGCGGTGCTGCGCTGCGACCTGCTCCAAAACCAGGCCCGCATTCCGGCCAGGCCCAAAGACTGCTCGCTGGACTGGGGCAACTTCTTTGGTCTGAGCGAGCGGGGCAGGCCCGAGCGGCTCTGCGTGGGGGACACCGTGGCCGACCCCAGGCTGCCGGTGCTGGCCTATGGCAAGGTCTGGAGCGAGGGCGGTTTTCGCTGCGACGTGACCCAGGCCCGGCTGCGCTGTATCAACAAAGACAAACGGGGCTTTGAGCTGTCCAGGAGTGCACAACGCCTTTTTTAGGCGCTCGAGTTTAGGCGTCGCCAACTAACATTTTTGACAGCCGCCGATACACTTCCCCCAGGAGTCCCAGATCGGGGAAAATGAGCCCATAAAGCATTAGAAGGGGTGAACTGAAGTCATGCTCCGCCTCAAGCTCCTGGGCTCGCCCGAGGCCCTCTGGCAGGGGGAAGTGCTCTCCCTCAAGGGCCGCCAATGGGCCTTGCTGGGGGTGCTGGCGCTGGGCAGGGGGCTCAGCCGGCGCGAGGTGGCCGAGCTGTTGTGGGATAAGAACCCGGCACAGAACCTGCGGCAGGCCCTCTACCTGCTGCGCCGGCTGCCAGGGGCCGGAATCTGGCTGCTCGACGGGGAGCGGCCCGCGCTTTATGCCGAGGTGGACTCGCTGGCGCCCACCCTCGAGGCCCTGCGCGCGCCGCTCTTGCCAGGTCTACCGGATGACCTGCCCCCTGCGTTTTGGGATTGGCTGGCCCTCGAGCGCCAAAGGCTGGAGGGGCTGCGCCGCGAGCGGCTCTGGCATGCCGCCCAGACTGAGCCGGAGCAAGCACTGGGGTACCTTTACGAGCTCATCCAGCTTGATCCCCTGCACGAGAGCGCGGTACGCGAGGCCATGCGCCTAGAGGCCCAGGCCGGGCGGGCGCAGACGGCCTGGCAGCTTTACGAGAACCTGCGCCAGGCCCTCCGGCAGGAGCTGGGGATAGAGCCCCTGGCGGCTACCCAGGCCCAGGCGGCCTTACTCCAGCACACCGCCCTGAGCCCACTGGCCCAACGCCTCTTGGAGGCTCGAAGCCTTTATGCCGAGGAGCTTCGCCCCGAGTTCTGGGCTACGGTGCTGGAAGAGGAGCCTTACGCGGTAGCGCGGGCGTGGGCTGAGCTCGAGGCCTCCCCACCCCCACCCGTTTTGCCCAAGCCTTTGCGCCGGCACCTATGCCGCCGGATTGCGCTGGCCCTGGAAGCGCAGGGGGGAGAACCCAGTGCCACGGCCCGCTACTGGTTGTGGGCCTTGGAGCTGGAGCGGGCCTACCCCCAGCTGCAAACGGCCGGGCGGCTGGCACTGCAGCAGGGAAAGCCGAACGAGGCCCGGCTGGCTTTCTTTAGGGTTCTCTGGACGGCCGATGAAGCGCCCTTGCAGCTCGAGGCCCTGCTGGGGCTGGCCCAGGTAGCAGAGCTGCAGGGTGACCTCGACTTGATGGAGGCCCTGGTGCAGAGGTTGGGCGAGCTGGCCCGGCGTCACCAGTGCGACCGAGCCTATTTTGAGCACCACCAGCGCAAAGCCGGGCTTCAGTTGCGGCAGGGCAGGCCCCAGGAGGCTGCCCTGGAGGCCCAGGAAGCCCTGGAGGTGGCCCGGCGACTGGCTGACGAGGAACGTATTGCCCTAGCCCGGCTCTCTTTGGGCGCCGCTCACCTGGTGGCCGGGGCCCTGGAGGAGGCCAGACCCCACCTGGAGGCCGCCGCACAAGCCCAAAGCCCCCAGACCCGGCTGCGGGCCCTGAGCAACCTGGGGGCGCTTTTCGGTTTACGCGGTGAGTACGAGGCTTCCGTGGGCTCTCTGGAAGAAGCCTTGACCCTGGCCCGGCGGGAGGGGCAGCTGGCCTTAGCAGGCAGCTTGTTGCAAAATCTAGCCGCTACGACCCTGCGCCTGGGCCACTACGCCAAAGCCACCAAGCGCTTTACCGAGGCCATCGAGCTTTCGCGTAGCTTGGGGGATGCCCGCACCGAGGCCACCAGCTACCGCAATCTGGGCTACCTTTACTTTTTGCAGGGGCAGTTCGGCCCGGCCTGGAATACCCTGGAGGAAGCCCTCGAGCTGGCCCGGCCCCTGGGCCCCGGTTTGCAGGCACAGGTCTTGTTGGTGCAGGTGGAGCTGCTGGGCTATCTGGCGGTCTACCCGGAGGCCGAGGGCCGGTTGGAAGAGGCTTTGGCGCTGGCCCAGGCGACCCAGGACAAGCGGCTGGTGTGGGCCTGCCACTACAACCGGGCTTTGCTGGGTTTTTGGCGCTGCCCGGAGGAAACCGCACCCATCGAGACCCTGCTGCCCAGCTTGCGCGAAGCCCGCCTGGGCGACCTCGTCGTAGGGGCTGAGTTCGACCTGCTGGCGCATGCCCACAAAGAAGAATTGCTCGAGTTCCTTCTTGCTCGCTGCCGGCCCCAGACCCCGGTGCAGCACCTGGCCTGGCGGATGGGAGAGCTGCGCCTCTCGCTTTGGCGGAGCAGCCCCGACCCCGAGCCCCTGGCCCAGACCCTGGCCCAGGAACTCTTGTGCCTGAGCGTGCCTGCCTACCGCTTGCTGAGCGAGGCCCACGCCCACCTGGGGCAACACCCCCAGGCCGCCGCAGCCCTGCGGAGGGCCCAAGAACTCCGGCAAAGCCAGCTAGAGGGGTTGCCTCGGCGGCTGCGCTAGGGTCGGTGTTGTTTTGGATAGCTGCACCTCCGCTTGACGCTCAATTGACGCCCCCCCTTGTACCCTGCAACCATGCCAGAGGGTCGCCAGGAACTGTGCTATGTGCTCCGCATCTGGAGCGATGGCGAGCAGCAATGGCGCTACAGTCTTGAACCCCTGCGCGGCGGAGGCCGGCAAGGCTTTGCCCGCATGGAAGACCTGGTGACGGCCCTCGAGCACGCAAAGGAGGAAGCATGCGCTACCCAAGCGGAATCGCAGCCCTAGCCCTGCTGCTCGCGGCCTGTGGGGGTGGTTCCCCCAGCCGGATTGAGCCCAGGATTGACCCCGATACCCGGGTGCTAAGCCCCCAGAGCCGGGCCTCTTTGTCTGGCTTCACCCTCCACAACGCCCCGGCCTGCCAGGACTACACCAACCAGAATCGGCCGCTTTGTCAGGCGACCCTGACCTTTAGCGCCGACAACCCCCAGCTCCAGGCCCTCGAGGTTGGACAGGTGTTGGTGAGCGAGCCCAGCCCAGCAGCCCCCTACGGCCTCTTGCAAAAAGTCAAGAGCATCAGCCGCGCAGGGAACACTGTAACGGTGCAGACTGAGGAGGCCGATATCGGCGAGGCCCTCGAGCAGGGCGAGGCCGAGTTCCAGAAGACCCTCACCCCCTCCGACCTGCAATCGGCCCAGGCCCTGGCCCAGAGCGTGCGCTTTGCCGGCGGCCTCACCTCCTACAGCGCCCAGGGTGGGGTCAGGCCCATGGCCACCCTGGACTTCAGCTTCGACGAGGTGCTCTACGACCAGGACAACAACCTTTCCACCACCCAGGATCAGGTGCGAGTCTCGGGTAAGGTGTTTTTTGACGTACAAAACGGTTTTAGTGCCGGGGTGAGCTGGAAAAAGGTCTTTGGGGTGCCCGCCTACCCCAACGGGGTCTACTTCAAGGCGGCCTACGGCATAAAGCAAAGTGCCGAGGTCAAGGTGAGCTCCGGGCTGGGCTACAGCATCAACAAAGAAAAAGAGCTGGCCAGCTTCAACTTTACCCCCATCACGGTGTTTGTGGGGCCGGTGCCGCTGGTATTTGTGCCTAGCCTGAAGATGGTGGTGAACGCCTCCGGGCAGGTGAGTGCGGGCCTCAGCTTTGGCGCCACCCAGAGCCTGAACGCCCAGGCCTGCCTGGAATACAAGGACGGCTTTAACAACTGCAGCAGCTTTGGTGAGAGCTTCAATGCCGGCCTGAGCGGGGCCAACGCTGGCGCTTCAGTGCGGGGGAGCCTTTTGGGCAAGGCCGATGTGCTGCTGTATGGCATTGTGGGGCCCTACGCCAAGCTGGGGGGCTACCTGGAGATGGACGCAGCAGTGCCGCGCAACCCCGTCTGGCGGCTTTCCGCCGGGGTAGAGGCCTACCTGGGCCTTCATCTGGGCATTGACCTGGGTGTGACCGAGTTCCGCCTGGACTACGACCTGAAGGTCTACGACAAAAATCTGGGCACCATTGCCCAGGCCACCCCTCAGCCGCCTAGCGTGACGCTTACGCAGGCAGGGCTTGGCTCGCCGCAACTCCTCAAGCCCTATAGCCTTTGCGCCACCGCCTACGATCCTCAGGATGGGCCCAAGGCAGTGAGCCTGAGCAGCAACGTGGAGGGCAGCCTGGGTAGTATCGCCGCCAACGCCACGCCCCCCTGCCTGACCTACACCTTCACCACCGAAGGCCCCCGCACCATCACTGCCAGCGCCAGCAACAGTGCGGGTCAGAGCAGCAGCGCCACCCTGAGCCTGAATGTGCAAGACCCTCCGCCCAGCGTCCAGATTCTCAACCCTAAGCCAAATCAGGGCTTCTATGTCGGGCAGACGGTGCTCTTGCAGGGGAGCTGGCTCGACCCCAGCCTTAGCACCCAGAACTGCGCCAGTGCGGTCTGGAAAAGTAATGTGGCCGCCGATACCCTGCCTTCCAATGCCTGCGGCACTCCTACCATTACCTTTGCCAGCAGCACGAGCCCCCGCACCCTGACCCTCGAGGTCAGCAACGCCCGCGGCAAGAAGGGGAGCGCCACGGTGAACGTCAGCGTAAGCCCGGCCCCCACCAACTACCCGCCCAATGCCCTCATCACCCAGCCCGCCGGGGTCAACCCCGAGATCGGCTACACCCAGATTGCCCTTAAGGGCTGGGTGCAGGACAACGAGAACCAGATGCTTACCTACACCTGGAAAATCCAGCGGCTGGACGGCAGCGGCAACCCCATCTCCGGCACGCAGCAGAACGTACCGGGCGGCTCGGGAAACATTAGCTTTACCAGCAGCGGCACCGACCTGCCCACGGTGATGATCGCCAACCTGACCTCGCTTTATGCCGGGGCTACCTGTGGGTTGCGCTTCCGACTTTTCCTCGAGGTCACCGACGGCAACGCCGGCCCCCCGGCCCGCCCGACGGTTGCTGCGCAGGACTTCCGGCTGCCGCCGTGCATTAACTAGGAGGTTCAGATGCGCTACCGGTTGCTCTCTTTGCTGCTGATTGCGGGTTGTGCGGGTGGAAACCCCACACCCCCACCCCCGCCCGTGGTAGGCGACTTTCAGATTGCCCTTTCTAACGGCACGCTCAACCTCGAGGCTGGTACTACCGGGAGCCTCGAGGTCACGCTGGAAAAAACCGGCGGCTTCAGCGCCGAGGTGCAGCTTTCGCTGGTGCGCGTTCCCAGCACCCTGGGCGTCAATGCCAGCTTCAGCCAGAACCCCATCCAGAGCAGCAGCACCCTGACCCTGAACCCCTCCAGCGGTCTAGCCCCAGGTGAGTACACCCTGCTGGTGCGAGCTACCGCCAATGTAAGCGGCCAGGTGCTCAAGCGTGAGCGCACCCTCAACTTGGGGGTTTCGGCCAGCAGCCAGATTAGCGTGAGCGGTCAGGCCAAAAACCGCTTTGGGCAGCCGCTGGCCAATGTGCCGGTCTGCCAGGGTAGCCGGTGTGTGAACACCGACGCCGAGGGCCGCTTCAGCCTGAGCGGGGTTCGCCCCCCCTACGACCTCACCGTGCGGCCTGCTGCTACCCAGGAGCACACCTTTTTGGGCCTGAGCCGGCCAGACCCTCTCTTGCTGCTCTTCACCAGCCAGGGCGGGGCCCCCGCCGAGCAAACCGCCAGCCTGAGCGGCACCCTACTGCCCCAGTCAGGGAGTGGCATTACTTTCCCCAACCCCTCTAACACCGGGGTGCAGGTGGTGTTTGGGGCGCCCCAGGCCAGGTTGACCCAGTTCGTGCCCCCCGGTTACAACCTGCAGGCCCTCTTTCCCGGCCAGGGCCCGGCCTATACCCTGAGCACAGCCTGGAACGGCACCGGAAGCGTGCAGGGCCGGGTGTATGCCCTGCAATGGCGGCATGCAGCCGGTGCGCCCGGCACCCCCGAGGCCTTTCTGGCCTACGGCAGCCGGGTGGTCTCGCTCGACCCTGGGGAGAGCGTCAGCCTGAATGTAGGGGTTGCGCCTATCAGTACCGGGGCCTTGAGCGTGAACCTGACCAACCCCAGCGGCCTGACCCTGCGCTCGAGGCAGCTTTATGTGAACCTCGAGGCCCGCTCACTCTTCCTGGTTGCCTCCAACAACGCGGAAAGCCCTCTAAACCTGTCCTGGGCCACCCCGGTGATTCCGGGCAAAACCCTCACCTTCGCCGCCTACGCCGACGCCCCTGATGGCCGCACCCTCAGCTTCCAGCAAAACGGCCTGGGGCCCAATGGCTTGATCAACCTCAACCTACCTGTAGCCCCCAACCCCTTGAGCCCCGGCCAAAACCAAAGCGGCCTTTCGCTCAATACCCCCTTGCAATGGTCGCGGCCGGCCACGAGCATCTGTCTCCTGTTCCTGAGCAGCGCAGGCCAGCCCACCCGCACCTTTTACACCGACCGCACCACGGTGGTTCCGGGGCTCGAGGCGAACCGTACCTACACCTGGGGTCTCACCTGCTACGGGCCTTTCGCTAACATAGATGCTTTTGCTACAGACTCTTGGCCCCTGGGTTACCCCGCCTTTGGCTGGGACACCACCTTTTTCTCGGCCACCACCCCAGCCCGTAGCTTCAGCACGGCCCCATAGGCTTTGCGCTAAGCCCTCGCTACGGCCCAGGCTGCGCTGGTCTAGGGCGCTTTCAGAAAATACCTCCGTGCAAAACGTGCGTTAACATCATCTGGGAAGCGGTTTGCTTTTTGTGAATCAAACGGCAGACTGTTCGTGCTCGGAGGGAGAAATACGGTTCTACTGGAGACTTACCGACGACTAGGATGACGATAGGGACGATGCAAACGTAAAGGAGAGATATGTGCGTAACCTCAAAAGTGCAGATGAGCGAATTCGCACGATGACGTTTGCGTCGGTGTACCCGCTTTACCTTGCTAAGGTAGAGAAGAAGGGCCGAACCAGGGCCGAGCTACACCAGGTGATTGCCTGGCTGACAGGCTACGGCGATGAAGAAATCCTGAAGCACCTCGAGGCCCGCTCGAGCCTCGAGGATTTTTTTGCCCAGGCCCGCCTGAACCCCAGCGCCCGTCTCATCACCGGCGTCATCTGCGGTTACCGGGTGGAGGAAATCCAGAACCCGCTTACCCAGCAGGTCAGGTACCTGGACAAGCTGGTGGATGAGCTGGCCAAGGGGTGGCCCCTGGAAAAAATATTCCGCTGCGCGTAGCGTTTTGCAGGGAGAGAGACCACAGGATGCAGACAACGACCCCCTGGTGTTAGGCTATCGAGGGAATCTCGAGAGGAAAATCATGAGCAAAGTATTCGTCAACATTGCCCTCAGCCTGGATGGCTACATGGCCCCCGAAGGCATGACCATGGAGAACTGGGACAGGCCCGAGTACAAGAACTGGGGTGCCAAGTGGGGTGCCCTGATGGGCTGGATTTTTAATCAGCAACACTTCCTCGAGAGTCTCAAGCTTGGCTCCGGGGGCGAAACCGGCCCCGTGAACGAGATGCTCCGCCATACCGCCGAACGCACCGGCGCTCACATCATGGGCAAGCGCATGTTCGACGGCGGCGAGCGGGGCTGGCCGGAGGAGGCCCCGTTTCACACGCCGGTATTTGTGCTCACCCACCAGCCCAGAGACCCCTGGGTGCGCCCTGGCGGCACTACCTTCTACTTTGTGAACGAGGGGCCCGAGCAAGCCCTGGTGCTGGCCAGAGAAGCCGCAGGTAGCCGGGACATCCGCATTTCCGGCGGCGCAAACGTAATCCAGCAGTACCTGAACCTGGGGGTGGTGGACGAGCTGGAGATTGCCCTGGCGCCGGTGTTGTTCGGCGGCGGGCGGCGGCTTTTTGAGAACCTGCAGGAGCCCCTCCCGCAGTTTCGCATAGACCGGGTTTTGCAGAGCCCTACCGCCACGCACGTGCGGTATGTACGTTTGTAAAGGTGGGCTACCCCTTCACCGACCCCGCCAACAGCCCCCGAATGAAATAGCGCCCCAGGAAAATGTAGACCAAAAGCGTGGGCAACGCGGCCAGCAGCGCCCCCGCCATGGGCAGGTTCCACTTTACCGCCTCGCCGCCCGCAAGCTGGGCCAGGGCTACCGTGATGGGCTGGTTGGCCGGGCTGCTTACCAGCGTCACGGCAAACAAAAACTCGTTCCAGATCTGGGTGAACTGCCAGATGATCACCACCACAAACCCCGGCACCGAGAGCGGGAACACGATGCGGCTGTAGATGCCAAAAAACCCCGCCCCATCAATGCGCCCGGCCTCGATCATCTCGTCGGGGATTTCGGCGTAATAGTTGCGGAAGATCAGGGTGGTGATGGGCAGCCCGTACACCACGTGTACCAGAATGAGGCCCCACAGCGTGCCACCCAGCCCAATCTCGCGCACAAACTGAAAGAGCGGTATCAGCACGGCCTGATAGGGGATGAACATGCCGAAGAGCATCAGGGGAAAAACGATGTTGGCCCCAGGGAATTTCCATTTGGCCAGCACGTAGCCGTTCAGCGAGCCCAGCATGGCCGAGAGCAGGGTAGCAATAACGGTCAGAAAAAAGCTGTTTTGCAGCTTGGGCAAAAAGGCGATCCAGGCCTGGGCAAAGCTCTCCCAGTACCAGACCTTCGGTAGTTGCCAGGTGCTGCTCAGGGTAATGGCCGAAGGTTCCTTGAGCGCGGTCACGATCACCAGGTAGACCGGCAGCAGGAAGAACAGCGTGGCCACAAAGAGCACCGCGTACTGAAGCACACGCCCAATCATCGCCGCACCTCGCTTTTAAGCTGGCTGTACAGGTAGGGCACAATCACGGCGGCTACCAGCAAGAGCAGAATCATCCCAATGGCCGCCCCCTTGGCAATCTGGTTGGCCCGGAAGGTGGTCAGGTACATGAGCAGGGCGGGTACGTCGGTAGGGGCGTTGTCGGCCCCGGCCATGGCGAAGATCAGGTCGAAAATTTTCAGGCTGATGTGGCCCAGAATAATCATGGCCGAGAGCGTGATGGGAGCCAGCAGCGGGAAGATGATGCGCTGATACAGCTGCCACTCCGAGGCGCCGTCTACTCGGGCGGCCTCCCGCAGTTCCTCGGGGATGCCGCGCAGCCCCGCCAGGTACAGGGCCATGGTGTAGCCCGACATCTGCCAGACGGCGGCCAGGATAATGCCTATAAAGGCCAGGTTGAAGCCGTGCAGCTCGTCGAAGGGCAGGGGTTGCAGGGTGCGGCCCAGGGTAAAGGCCCACAAGAGCAGCAAGGCCGCCGAGCCAGTGGCAATATAGCCCCGCCGCCGTTCACCGCCCCGGAAAGCC
This sequence comes from Meiothermus sp. CFH 77666, assembly GCF_017497985.1. NCBI lineage: Bacteria > Thermotogati > Deinococcota > Deinococci > Thermales > Thermaceae > Meiothermus > Meiothermus sp. CFH 77666. The sequence continues at coordinate 9,199 of NZ_JAGDFV010000035.1, read as the reverse complement.
GCAATGGCGATAAACACCAGCACCACGCTCACTACCAGCGCGGTGATGAAGGGCAGATCGTTCCAGCTCACCTGCCAGATCTGCTCGCGGCTGGTGAGCCAGGCGAACTCGCCCTTGGGCAGCCCCACCAGGGTAGGAAGCTGGTTGACCCCACCCTGGGGCTGTAGCATCCAGCGCCAGATGGTGCCGGTCACGATGAACGACAGCGACATGGGGAACAAAAAGATGGTACGGAAAAACCCCTCCCCTTTGGGGCTTCGATCCAGCACAATGGCCAGCCCCAGTCCCACGCCCAGGCAGCCTAGAATGAAGAACACCGTGAAGAAGAAGGTGTTGACCAGATCCTGACGGAACCGCGCATCTACAAACCCGGTGAAAAGCTCGCGGTAGTTTTCAAAGCCGATGAAGCGAATCTGGGGGTTGGCCGAGAGGGCCTGGGCCGGGTCGCGGCCCCAGTCGGTGAGGGAGGTGTAAAAGGTCTGGAAGATAAAACCGTAGACGAAAATGCCCAGCAGTATCAGCGAGGGCAGGATGACCAGGAAGCCGTAGAGGGTATCTTTGTTTCTGAACCAGTTCATCTTTACCTCTTGGGGTGGCACCTCGCTAGATTAGATGGGCAGTTCTTTGTTTGTGTAGCAGCATGGTGGGTTATGTTGCCGGGGTTTTCCGAGCGGTGCAGATTCTTCGTCGGCTACGCCACCTCGGACGGATTGGATGCGCATTTCCAAGGGGCAGTTGTGCGAATAAAGACAGAGGGGCAGGTCAAGAGACCTGCCCCTTCAGATGAACTACTGGCCCAGACGAACCTGGGTGGCGATGGCCTGGGCTGCGTTGGACGCGGCCTGGGCGTTGCGGCCCGAGAGGTAGATTTCCATCACGGTGCCAAACTGGCTCATGAAGGACTCGGGGGCTACGGCCCCGTGCACCAGCGAGCCCACGATGCGGTTGTTGCGCCAGTCACGCATGGCCGATTGCAGGTAGGCGTTGTACTTGCTGGGGTCGGAGTCGGTGCGGGCGGCAATCGAACCCTTGAGCGGGTTGAAGGCGTCCTGGCCTTCCTTGGAGCCGACCAGCCGCAGCCAGTTGAGTACGTTGGTGCGGTTCTTCACGCCTTTGGGCAGGCCGAAGGAGTCGGAGAGCATCATGAATACGCCCGCCGTGCCGGGTGCCGGAGCCCAGCCGAAGCCTTCGCCGGGCTTCAGGCCTTTGGTGGTGGTCATGTAGCCGGCAGCCCAGTCACCCATGATGTTGAAGGCAGCCTGGCCTTCTAGAACCCGGTCTACCGCTTGCTGCCAGGAGAGGCCCGAGGCGTCTTTGTTAGCGCAGTCGAGTACCCGGCCAAAGGTGTTCCACACGGCTACTACTTTGGGGTCGTTGAAGCGCAGCTTGCCGTTCCAGAGGTTGGTGTAGTCGTTGGCACCCAGTACCCCCAGGGCCACCGACTCCCACAGGTGCTGCTGGGTCCAGTTCTCGCCCAGGGCCAGGGGAGCCTCGAGGCCCTTGCTCTTAAGGGTCTGGCAGACCGTCAGGAACTCGGCCCAGGTTTTGGGGGGTTGTACGCCCCACTCGCGCAGCTTGGCGGGTACGTACCACATCACGTTGGAACGATGGATGTTGACGGGTACGCTGTAAATCTTGCCCTTATAGGAGAGCAGATCTATGAGCCCTTTGGGGAAGCGGTTCATCCAGCCTTCCTGCTGGAACAAGGGGGTCAGGTCTTCCATTCGGTCGGCCACCACCCAGGTGCCGATGAGTTCTTGCCCGGCGTGTACCTGGAAGCTGTCGGGGGGGTCGCCGCCCAGCATGCGGGTCTTGAGGACGGCCCGGGCATTCACGCCGGAGCCGCCGGTCACGGTCGCGTTGATGACTTCCACGTTGGGGTAGCGCTTCTTGTACAGGTCAATCAGGGCTTGCAGGGCGGGGCCTTCATCGCCGGCCCACCAGGAGAAGATTTCCAGCTTCCCCGACTGGGCCAGGGCCAGCGAGCCAAGGGCTGCTGCGACCAGGGCTAAGAAGAATTTGCGCATATTATTTCCTCCACAAGGTTGGTGCGCCAATGGTTTGCCGAGTCCCCAGGGTGGAGATTGGCGGGCTCCAGTCCCTGGTTCCACCATTCGCTAGAAAGCGCTGCAACACCAGCGCTGCAGCGCCCATAGCCGGGGCTAGATGTCCGAACGCGCTGGGCCGCACGGGCAGCTCGGCGTGTTCGGGGATGAACGCTAGTTCCTTAAGCGTACTCCGTAGGGGCGCTTCGAGCCAAGCCCAGGCTTCAGCGCCGGGCCCTCCCAGCACCACTACGGCGGGGTCGAAGGCAACCGCCACGTTGGCAATAAAGTGACCCAACCGTTGGGCCAGGCGCTCGAGGGTTTGCAGGGCAAATGGGTCGCCTTCATCGGCCCGCTCGAGGATGCCCTGGAAGCCCTCGCTACGCCCGCTCTGGGCCTGGTAGTGGTTCACGGCGGATCGGAGGGACAGCTCACCCTCGACCACCGAGGTACTGCTGGGGTGGCGCTTTGGCCCAATCAGCCAGTGGCCCAACTCTCCCGCCGCGCCGGTACGTCCCCGGTAGACCTGCCCATCCACCACCAACCCCGTGCCCAGCCCGGTGGAGAGCATGATGTAGAGCAAAGGGCTGTGGTTCTCGCCCCAGAAGGTTTCGCCAAAGGCCGAAGCGTTGGCATCGTTGTCGAGGATGACCGGTAGCCCCAGGAGAGCCTCGAGGGTCTCGGCCGGGCGCTCGTTGCGCCAGCCCGGCCCCGAGTTGGGGGCATAGACCAGGGTTCGGTCTTGCTTGATGACCCCCGGTACCGCCAGCCCAATCCCCAGCAGCCGTTCAAAGTTTGGTACGTGCACCTGAACCTGTGCTGCCAGCTTGTGCAGGCGCTCGGGTAGGGAAGTGCTGGGGCTTTCTACCCACTCCCACTGCCCCTGGGTTTGGCTGTTCAGGTCGAGCAGAATGAGCGCGGTGTTCTCCACAGCTAGTTCGACTCCCAGGGCCATTGCGCCTTCAGAGTGGAATTCCAGCGACGTTCCAGGCCGCCCCAAACCGCTGGTCTGGAGCGTCCCTTCAAATAGCACCTGTTCATCCAGCAGTTCCTGAATGAGCGAGGAGACCGTGCTCTTGGTCAGGCCTACCACCCGGGCCAGCTCGGCCCGGCTCAGCGGCCCGTTCCGCCGTAAAGCCTCCAGAATCAAACGGCGATTTTGCCGTTTGATGGTTTGCTGATCCAGGGGGACAGAGCGAGCCACAGCACCTCGTTTGCAGTTCTGCCTTTTAGTAAGTTCAGCGAACAAACTATAAGTCCTCTTCCAGACTCCTGTCAATGGCCGTACCTCCTGCGTGGGACGGCTACGAATCACTGCATTTGCGGCTGGTTCAGCGACCCGGAGAAACCCTGTAGCTGTACCCCTACCCAGCACCCGCTACGTAGGCCGCATCTCCGGCCCCCTGCTGAACCGCTTCGATCTGGTGGTGGAGGTGCCAAGGCTCACCCTGGAGGAACTGGCCCGCGCTCCTGAGGGCGAACCCACCGCCCTGGTGCGGGAACGGGTGCTCCTGGCCCGGGAGCGGATGCAGTCCCGCCAGGGCAAACTGAACAGCGAACTCTTTGGTCGAACCCTTCGCCAGCACACCGCACTCTCCCCCTCCTCCGAGGCCCTGCCGCAAGCCACCACCCAGCGCCTGGCCCTTAGCGCAAGGAGCTACGACCGCATCCTGCGGGTGGCGCGTATCATCGCCGACCTCGCCGGGGCGGAGCACATCCAGGAAGCCCACCTGGCTGAGGCGCTGACGTATCGGCGGAGTCTCCACTAATCCGCACCGAGAAAACGTCGTAACCGCGCCTGCATAAGAGCTAGCCGGGGGTCGGCCTGGGGTAAGCGTTCTGAGGCCATCTGCCAGAGTACGGGGTCGTTTTCCTTCAGGGCCATCTCGTAGATCTGTTCAGGTGTGCCGTGTCGATCCAGGGCATGCACGACCAGGTTCCAGAGTTCTTCTCTTAGTTCTACCACCCCAGGGGCCTCGGAACCCGGCAGCAGGGGGCCTCCGTACAAGGCCAGCGCTTCGCTCAGGTTTCCCTGCAGTAATATCTCGCGCGCCTCGAGAAAATCTGCCCACACCGTTCCATCTAAGCGATATGGGTGGCTCAGCAGCGCGAGTTTTCGCCGCAAGCGCTGTATCTCGGCACGGGCTACCTCGGGTTTACCCGCGTCACCCCACACCCACAGGGCAAGCCTCTCAGCGTCGAGACCGCCGGGGTTCACCGCAAGGGCTGTGGTGATCTCCAAGTGTCTTGGACTGAGTTTGAGCCTTTGCGAATTCGCCCAGACAGTGGGGGTGCCCAGAAAGTGCAACCGCAGGCTGGGAACGGGTTGTAGCAGGGCAAAGACCTCCTGAAAATGATGTGCTGGCCCGGCTAAGAATGCGCGCCCGGCAGGACTCAGGCCCCCGAGCGTCTGCCTGGCCGACCGCAAAACCTCCTGCGCCCTTGCCTCCATGCCCAGACCGAGATAAGCCCGGGCCAGGTATAGCGCGGCCATAGCCGAACGAGGGGTATTGCGGCGTTGGGTGAGCCGCTCGAGCAGGCCATGCAGGGATGTAACCGCTTCCGAGGGGGCTACCAGCGCTGTGGGCATTAAATAAGCCAGGTCACCCAGATCGCGGAAAAAGTCCGCCGTGCCCTCGCTTAAAGTGTGCGCCTCCCGGCCAACCTGTAAAGCCTCCTCTAACCGCTCGAGCTCCAGCAAGGCCCGTACTTTCCGTACAATTATGGGCAGTCTTCTGGCCCGGACAGGGGCAAGCTTCCGCTCCAAGGTGGCGTAGGCCTGGAGCGCAGCTTCAGGGTTGCCTAGGGCCAGTAGAAAATCACCTTGTGCCAGGGCTGCATCCGGTTGTGCAAGGTCGATCGCCGGTAATGAAGGGAGCCTTCCGCTCAGGGCCTGGGCATACCCCCAGGCCAGCCACAAGGTGTTTTGCACCCCAGGGTGGCGCATGCCGATGTGTTTGGCGAGATCCAGACCCCACTCGGCCCAGGTTCTGGCCTGGGTATAAGCCCCCAGCCCCATCTGAAGCAGGGCCAGCGCGGCGGCCGCCTGAACCGAGCGGTGGGGCTGTCCGGCTTCCTCGGCGTGGCGCAGCGCTTCCTTAAGCCAACCCTCTGCTTCCTGGAAGCTGCGCAAGGCTGCAGTGGTGCCCAGTGCGTACGCAGTGAGAAAGCCGGGTTGCTCTTGGTAGGCCTGCTGGGCCATTTCCAGCGTCTCTGGAGACCATGCCCGCTGCCACCAAAGCAGGCTTTTGAGGGCCTGGAACTCGGGGGATGGGTGGGCAGAATGCAATAGCTGGGCCAGGGCGGGCTCATCCTCGAGCTCAATAGCGAACTCGAGGGCATAGCGCGCATAGAGCCCATCCGGCGAATAGCTCAGCCGCTCCAGGCACCAGTTCAGGCCCTCCCGATGCCGCCCGGCAGCCCACATGGCCTCGAGGTCCACATAGACATGGTAGGGCCTTGGGGGCTGTATCGGTTGAGTTCTAGAGCGGACGGGAGAGCCGCCAGCCCGCCAGGGCCAGACCCAGGCCACCCCATGCCAGCAAAGCGAGCAAGGGCATCAGCGGCAGCCCCTCGCCGCCGAGGGCCTGCCTTATCAGAACCGCCAGGCTCTGCAGGGGCAGCCAGGGGGTAATGGCCGAAACCCAGTCGGGCAGCCCACCGCGCTGGGCGGCTGCCGAGAGCAGAAACAGGGGCAGCAAGGTGGCGTTCACCAGATAGGATGCGGCCACGGCGGTTCTGACCAAACTGCCTACCACCAACCCCCAGCCCCCCAGGGCAAAGAACCCGGCCAGCAGGCCCGGCAGCAGCGCGAGCGCCCCGTTCATGGAAATGGATAGCCCCAGTGCTGCCGAGCCCACCACCAGCGTCAACCCCACGGCCAGCGCTCCAATGACCCCCGCGGCCAGCACCCATGCGGTGAGGTGGGTGAGCATGGGCAAGGGGGTACTGCGAAGGCGCTTGAGCAAGCCGTTTTCCCGCCCGGCGGCAATTCCCATGGCCAGACCCGCGTAGCCCGCCATGGCCAGGGCCAGTGCAGCCACCAGGGCTGCTGCGGTCAGCACGTTCAACCCTTCTTGCCGACTCCAGAACAAGAGCACCAGCACCGGAAAGGCAAAGGTGAAGAAAACCGCCGCCCGGTCGCGCAGGTAGATACGGGCTTGCCAGAGGGTTTCTCGGGTCAGCAGCGGAACGCTTCTAAACACGGACACCTCCTCGCAGCAAGGCCAGATAGGCTTCCTCCAGGGTGGGGCTCTGCACCCGAAGATCGGCTAGCTCGAGGCCGCTTTCCCTCAAGATCATCAGGTCATCTTCTGGCCGCAGGCTCTTCAACACAAGCCTTTCGCCTTCGGCAACCGCTCTTGAGGCCAACCCGGACGGCAGGTGCGCCACGGTTTTTTTGAAACTGATACGGTGGGGCAGGCCGGAGCGGGCGATCATGGCCTGAGGCGGCCCGTCGAAGAGCAGTTTTCCTTCCTTGAGGAGCAATACCCGCTGTCCCAGCCGCTCGGCTTCCTCGAGGGAGTGGGTGGTGAGGATGAAGGTGGTTCCGGTCTGGGCCAGGCCCTCGAGCAGACCCCAAATTCTTTGGCGGGCTTCTGGATCGAGGCTGGCGGTGGGTTCGTCCAGAAAGACCAGCCGGGGCCGCCCGATCAAGGCCACCGCCAGCTCCAGGCGCCGCCTTTCGCCGCCGCTCAGGTGCTGTACCCGGCGGGTTTGCTTGCCCTCGAGGCCGAGCTGCGCCAGGAGTTGTGCAGGGGGGATGGGGTTCGGGTAGTAACCGCTGAAGAGTTCCAGGGTCTCTCGAACGGTCAGCTCCGGGTACAGGCCCGGCTTTTCCTGAAACACAAACCCCATGTACTGCCGTTCTCTGGGAGAAAGACGCGTGGACTCCACCCCCAAGACCCGCACCCTTCCCGACGAAGGCTGCAGGAAGCCTCCCACGATCTCCAGGGCGGTGGTCTTGCCCGAGCCGTTGGGTCCTAGGAGTGTTACCCGCTCGCCAGGCTCCAAGCGAAAGGATACCCCCCTCAGGGCGTGGGTCGGGCCGTAGCTTTTCTCGAGGGAATCAACCTCTATGATTGAAGTACCCACCGCCAGACTGCTGCCTGAAAGCTCATTCTCAGCATGATGGATAGATGCAGCTTGTAAGGTACGCACCTTAAACCTCCTGGGCAGCAAACGGAACGAACTCCGGTCTGGCTTCAGGGTGCCGGGCGCCTACCGCAAACAAGGCCATGACACTTTGTTGAGCACCGTCCAGACCCAAATCTCGCTCTATGTCGGACGCATTAACAGCGGCCGTAAAGAATCCCCCGAGCTTCAAATAGGTGCACAGCAGGTAAAGGGTTTGCCCCAGGTGGCCAATGTCCATGGCCATCACCAAGTAGGTTCGGTCATTTCTACGATACTTCCAATGGTTTCGGTAAAAGCGTGTAGCAAGAATAATGACCGCCCCTGAGTTCAGGATGTAAGGCTGACCTGCAGCGTATTCAATGGTCTTTCTAGCAGCCGCCTCTTCAGACAGGCTCTTAAGTTTTTCCAAGCTATGGTGCTCTGAATTGTAGTGATAAAGTCCCGGTTGTAGCCCCTCAACCTTACGCACCAGCAAATAAGCTTCTGTAGGGTGCAATCCTCCGCCTGATGGGCTGGTTTTGTGCACAGCAGTATACACCGACTTGGCTGTGCCTTGAGGGGCAAAACCGAAGTAGAGCAGAGTGGAAATACTGCCTAACTGCAGGGCGGCTTCACGATCAAAGTAGCGTGTGGAGCAGCGTGCCAACAGTGTTGCGATAAACTCGGAGGACTCGTTTGTACTTGGTCGTGCAAGAGGAAAGCTATCCAGCGCATCCGGGTGGCTCCAGAATGGTGGGGGCGGAGGCTCGAGTTTGCGCCAAGCCTCTACACCTTCTGCCATTCTTCGCACGGCGAAGATGTACGGGTCTTTTTCATCGAGGCTGACAGGAGGAAAAAGTTGTACACCTTTCCACTTTGTTAAGAAGTGGTAGACAGCACTCCGGCAATGCCAAAGTTCTTGGTCGAGAATTTCCTCTCTCTTACGATGAGCGCAAGCCCAGTCCTCTTGAAGCTCTGTAATCAGCAGACCTGCTTTAGCCCAGCCAATCAACTCTTCTGAAAGGGGGACATCGGCCCAAGAGTAAGAGGACAAACTGTAAAGCTTGCAGAATTCTTCCAACGTAAGCAGAGTTTCTGCCTCAGCGAGCGCCGAGGCAGCAATGACTTTAGATTCATGTCTTAGATGGATTTCTCCCCGAAACAAGCCCTCTAGGTCTGGGTTTAGGCCCTCCGCGATGTAGTAAGCCACGTACTTTGAGCGCTTGACCTTCATAGAAACTGGGCCTTCTACGCAATCTGCGCTCAATTCAGCTTTTTATCCTCGCCCGTATCAGCCAAAAACACAAATACCCAGGCCGCCCAAGCGCTCCAACCGTCCCAGGCACTGAACTCCACAATACTGGTTGCGTGCTCGAGGGCAAAGTCATAACTTTGGAGGACGCGCCTTACGTCATCCTTTGAGGGAAGGGTTATGGGTGCAGAGTATGCAGCTGTTGGGGTGTTGTTACCCAGAACCTTCAGGTAATCAAGCGCCACTCTTGGGTTTTGTTGAAGGTCTTGTCTGAACGCATCATCCTCTGCCAGAAGAGTCAAAAACCTACGGACGTTCTGCACTCTTTGCATGGTCTCACTGACCATATGCATTCACCTTCGTAGGAAAAACCTAGCACCTTATGCATAGCAGCAACATAGCATTTTGAGAAATTCGTAACTAATCACTGGTGCTAGTTGAAAAGTAGCGGGAGAAAGGAATAGGGTCTGGTGTATGCGGCCAGACCCGAGATGCATTCTATCGCTGGAAGACGTTGCTTTGGTGATGTACGTTGGGGTAGACGATGCCCTGCGTTCGAAGGCTGAACAGCATGAACATCAACAAGCCAAGCTCAGCCTTAGTGAGTTGGTCACCATCGGGCTGATGTTCAGCCTCAAAGGCGGCTCATTCCGCCGGTTCTACCTGTGGCTGGTCGCCAACCTGGGTGACTGCTTCCCCCATCTACCTGAACGCACCCGTTTGCAGCGACGACTACTCCAGTACCAAGCTTTGGTCGTACATTTTCTGGCCGAACCCAGCTTGTTCT
>NZ_JAGDFV010000034.1 GCF_017497985.1 Meiothermus sp. CFH 77666 | reverse complement strand
AGAACAAGCTGGGTTCGGCCAGAAAATGTACGACCAAAGCTTGGTACTGGAGTAGTCGTCGCTGCAAACGGGTGCGTTCAGGTAGATGGGGGAAGCAGTCACCCAGGTTGGCGACCAGCCACAGGTAAAACCGACGGAACGAACCGCCTTTGAGGCTGAACATCAGCCCGATGGTGACCAACTCACTAAGGCTGAGCTTGGCTTGTTGATGTTCATGCTGTTTTGCCTTCGAACGCAGGGCATCGTCTACCCCAACGTACAGCACCAAAGCAACGTCTTCCAGCGATAGAATGCATCTCGGGTCTGGCCGCATACACCAGACCCTATTCCTTTCTCCCGCTACTTTTCAACTAGCACCAGTGATTAATTATGCCGCACTTGCGGTATAACAATCCCAATAAGCGATTTATGCCGCAAGTTCATACATCTCCCGAGATAGATAGCCCTCATCCAGAATTCCTCCTATTCATAACTTGATTTGGCACTGGTAACCATCCAGGGTTTGTCTTTCGGCCCAGGGTCACTGGTGTTGGCCACTTTGGGTATGGATTTTATCCCATTTCTCCAATCCCCACATACACCACAACCCCTGTATCCTATCCCCATGCGCTTCGGCGAGCGGGGCGAGTGGTATGTAGTGGGGCAGTTTGGCCTGCTGGGCCTGCTGGGGCTGGCCTTGTGGCTCACGCCTTCTTTTAGCCCGCCCTGGCTTATCGGATGGGGGCGGGGGCTGGCCTGGGTGGGCCTGGGCATTCTGCTGCTGGCGGCCTGGCAACTGGGGCGCAACCTGACCGCGCTGCCCAAGCCGCGCTCGGGGGGGTATCTGGTGCGGGAGGGGCTCTACCGCGTGGTGCGGCACCCCATCTACTGCGGGGTGCTGCTGTGGGCCATCGGGAGCAGTCTGGCGCACCTTAACCTCTGGACGGTGGGGTTGAGCGCGCTCTTGTTTGGGTTGCTGGACTGGAAAGCGGCGCTCGAGGAGCGCTTTTTGGAGCAACTCTACCCCGAGTACCAGGGCTACAAGCGCCGGGTCAAAAAGCTGATTCCCTGGGTTTATTAGGGTGCGGTGGGGTCGTGGCTTTGCAGCCAGTCCCACAGGTGCCAGTCGGTAAAGTCGGCAATGCACAGGAAAGCCCCGGCCTGCTCCAGGGCTTCGGGCCGGTGTCCGGTGGTAAGGGCCACGGTGCGGAGGCCGGCCCCCACAGCAGCCCGCACACCCGAGGGGGAGTCCTCGAAGGCCAGTGCGGCGTCCGGGCCTATGCCCAGTTGCTCCAGCGCCGTGCGGTAGGGCAGCGGGTCGGGTTTGCCGGCGGGAAGTTCTTCGGAGAGTACAACGGCATCGAACTTTAGACCGAGCCGCTCGAGCATGAAGAGGGCATTCACCCTGGGCGCGTTGCTCACCAGCGCCCGCCGCAGACCCCGGCTCTGCGCCCAGTTCCACAGCTCGCCAAGCCCCGGCAGCGGTCCAACCCCGGCGGCCAGCTCGCGGAAACGGGCCTCTTTTTGCGCCAGGAAAGCCTCGCCCTCGGCCTCGGAAAGCTGAGGGAGCAAGCGCCGCACAATCTCGGGGTTCAGGCCGCCGCTAATCTGGGTCTGGTAGTAGGCGTGGTCACCCTTAATACCGTGTTGCGCCAGACCCTCGAGCCAGGCCTGCTCGTGCAGGCGGTCGGTGTCGGCCAGGGTGCCGTCCAGGTCAAATAGAAGGGCTTTGAGCTTCACCTTTACTCCTGAGCAGGTGGGTCATGGCGGCCATCCAGCCCGCTACCAGGAGCATACCCAGGGCCAGGGCCTCCTTGGGCACCAGGGCAAAGGCCGCCGGAATCAGGTTACCGCCCACCGCTGCGGCGTAGAACAGGAAGGCCAGCCCAGCGTAGCCGATGTGCCGCTCGGTGAAGGCGTAGAGGGTGGGAAAAGTGGGGGCCACCAGGAACCCCACCAGGGGGAAGAGCCAGGCCAGGGGCGGCACAAAATAGCACAGCGCCACCACCAGCGCCCCCAGGTGCAGCCCGGCCAGCCGGACCAGCGGACGGGCCGCAATGAAGTCGGCCAGCAGCCAGCGCCCCAGCGTGAGCCCCACCCAGTACAGCGAGAGCAAGAGCCCTACCAGCCGGGGGTCGTAGCCCAGGTGGCGCAGATACAGGCCGGAGAAGCTCGAGACCACCAGCTCCACCGCCACATACGACACCACCGCCAAGAGCACAAAGGGGAGCAGTCTGGAAGGCTGTTTTGTTTCTGCGCTACGCATTCGCGCAGGTGGGGCGGGCGCCTTCCACAGAAGTAGAGCCCCCACCAGGGCCACGGCGGCCAGCACCCCATAACCCGCGCGCCAGGGCAGCCAGACCATCAGCAAGGGCGCCAGCACCGCCCCCACCCCAAAAGCCGCATTGATGCGGTTGAGCATGGCCATCTGGCCCTGGGGATACAGCTCGAGCGGCAGGGCGTTGCAGTGGAAATTGACCACCGCAACCCCCAGCCCCAAGCACAACGCCGCCAGGAAAACCCCGCCCACCTGAGGCGTAAGTGCAATCAGCAACAACCCCAGCCCCTCCGCTACCAGGGCCAGCGGAAGCCAGGGGTGGCGCACGCGCATCCGGCTGCTCAGGAAAATACCCAGCAAAGCGCCTACAAAAAAAAGGTTGAAATACCAGGCCAGCTCGCGGCTCACCCCGAACTCGGCCTGCCACTGGGGAATAACCGCCCCCACTGCCGCCCCAATGGCTCCGGTCATGAAAAGGCCCAGTGCACTCCCCAGGGTAAGACGCGAACGCATCGATTGATGTGCTGGCTGGCTCATAAAGCGGTTCTCTCTATCGTTATCCGCTATCCGCTATTGGCTATTGGCTATCGGCCATAGACCGTGAATCACCAAAACCAAAACCCCCGGCCCAGACCGGGGGCAGCTGGTGACCCCAAGGGGATTCGAACCCCTGCCGCCGCCTTGAAAGGGCGGTGACCTAACCGCTAGTCGATGGGGCCGGGTTGGGTTTACCTTGAAAAACTACCAAGAGGCAGATCTTCAAGATAAATCTGGCTGGGGCACGTGGATTCGAACCACGATTGACGGAGCCAGAATCCGTAGTCCTGCCGTTAGACGATGCCCCAAAGAACGGAGCCTGTTCGAGCAGGCAACGGGTATGGTACAAGATGACCCTGGTTTTGACAAGAGCTTCACTATAATCTTCCTCAGGCCAGACCTGGTTCGGCCCCCAAACCCCCCCTGGAGGGCACTTTTGAACGATATCGAACGAAAAATTATCGAGGCCCTGTCGCATATGGTCTCGCCGGTGGCTGCCCACAACCTGCTACAACGAACCCTGCGGGGACAGTCGCCGGATTTGCTGGGGCCCCGCAACTGGGTAGAGCTCATCGAGGGGCCTTTGCAGCGTGAGCTGACGGGCATTCTGCCGGTGAGCGGCCTGCTACCCGAACTGCAAAAGCTGGTACGGCAACTCAAAACCGAAATCCCCCGCGACGAGGCCCCGCGCGACCCCACCCGGCCCACCCTCGAGACCACCGACCTCACCGAGTACGTGGATCTCGAGCGCACGCAAGACCGAGAAGCCCTGGTGCAGGAACTGGCCCGGGGGGAGGGGGTTTTAGCCGTGGTGCTGGATTCGGTTCACGGGCGGGAAACCCGGCTGGGAGCCTACACCGACAGCCTGGTGAGCTTGCTCAGTACGGTGCATCGGTTACTTGAACGTAAAGGGAGTTACCGGGTGTTTTACACTGTGTTCAGGGAAGCGCAGCTGATTCTTCGCCCGCTAGACCATGGCTACCTGGCTGTGCTCACGCACAACGAGACCAATCTGGGGCAACTGCTATACCGAATGGGTAAGATTGAAGCCATCCAGGTGGTGGAGCGTTAGGAGGTTATGACGATGAAGCGTTGGTTTGCCGTTATCGCTCTGTGGAGCGTGGCCTGGGCCGCCCCGGCCATCACCTTGTACGACCAGCTCGCACCCACGCTGGATCAGGTACGTTCGCTACAAAATAGCAACCCCGCGCGGGCCCTGGAGCTCCTGACTAAGGCCGAGGACGACTTCCGCAAGGGGGCCGGCGATCTGGCCCCGGTGCTGCGCGATGGGGTGCAGCAGTCGCTGGCCGATGCCCGCCAGGCCCTGGCCCGCCGCAGCAACACCGACCTCGAAGCACGTATCCAGATTATCAAGGCCATCCTGGGTAAGGCCCTCTACGACAACTATTTCAGCGCCCTCGCAGCCGGCAACAGCGCCGACGCCAGCCGCCTATTGCCCAAGGTGCTCTCGGCCAGCGGGCTGCCCAGCAGCCTGCAGGCCCAGGCCCAGACCCTTGCCGCCGCCAACAACCTCGATGGCCTGCGTCGCCTGTTCGAGCGCACCTACGCCCAGGGCATTACCAACGCGCTCCAGCGGGCCCAGGCCCAGACCAGCGCCGTACAGGCTTACCTCGAGGCCACCCGGGCCTATGCCCTTTATCTGATTGTGCAGGACTCCCCCCGCGCCCGGGGCCTTACCGCCAAGGGGTTTGTGGATGCCCTGGGTAAGCTTTCCAGCGGCAATCTGAACGGCTTCAAAACCGATGTGCAGGGGTTGGTAGCCCAGGCCCAGAACTTCCTGAAAGCGGTCTCGACGCCGCAGAGCCAGCGGCGAAGTAACCCCCCCACTACCGCCCAAACCCCCCCTACTGCTGGGGGGGTTCGCCTACAGGCCCCCCGCACCCCGCCCGCCCCCAGGGAGGTGGCTCCGGTCAGGGCTGCCACCGTTCAACCCCCAGCCCGACCTGCCGCACGCCCAGCAAACCCCACCACACCCAAACCCGCCCCGGCCCCCCGCCCGGTGCAAAGTGCGGCTTCGGCGCCTATCCCCGACGTCTACCAGCAGCTGCTGGCCGATCTGCGCTTCCTCATTAAGGACAACCGCAAACTGGAGCGGGTGGCCGATAGCCTGTCGGGGGCAGGTATCTATAGCATTGACGACTGGAAGCGGGCCCTGCTCGAGGTGCGGGGGCGCTTGCTGGAGGCCCAGGCCCAGGCCGAGACCGGCCAGAGCGACGCGGCCCGCCGTACCCTGGCCCAGGTGAATGCCCGCTACAAAACCGCCGTGCAACCGCTGGTTGAGGCCTTGCGACCCGAACTGGCCCAGCGCACCAGCCGGGTGCTAGCCCAGGCTGAGAACGCAGTGGGCTTGCGCACCAGCGACTTTACAGTGCTTTCGGGGGAGTTGCTCGAGAACGGCCTGGCCCTGGAAGGGAAAAGCCTGGGCGGCTTTCACAGCGCGCAGGTCTGGCTGTTACAGACCATTCTGGGCATCCCCAGGGCGTTTTTATTCATCCTGATGGGTATGCTGGCCTTCTTCCCCCTCTACCTACTGACCCTCACCTTTGGGGGACGCAATATGTACTGGCGTTTCCTGGGGCTGGCGTTCTTCTTTCTGCTGCTCCCGGCCATGATGGAAGGGCTCTCCTACATCGGCTCGATTCTGTCCGACTCGCGCTACGGGAGGCTGCCTTTCCTGAGCTTCCTGACCAACCTCTCCATCCAGCAGAACCTGTTGGCCCAGTTGTTCTGGGGACTCACGGTGCTTCTGGTGATTATTTTCGCCACAATCGGCCTGCGCGGAATCGCGGCGCAGTTTGGACTGCTACAAAACCAGCGCACCCCCCTGCGGCGGGGCCGCAATGCCACCATACCCCAGTCTACCGCCACCACCGCAGCGGGGGTCGCGGGCATGGGTGCGGCCGGTGCCAGCGCCAAGCCCAACCCGGGCCTGACCAGCGAGACCATTGTGGAGTGGGACGAGGAGTTCTGAAGTACCTGCACAGCGAACTCCGATACTGCGCTTCTCACCCTTGCAATGCCCTTTGCGTCCACACGCTGCAGAAGAAACCCACCAGCTACTTGCCACCACCCACTTCCACCTTGTGGAACGCCGAAAGTTGGGTATGAGGCCAGGGTGGTATCAGCGCCTTACGGCTTCTGCGAGGGCGCGACAAAAGCCTGGGGCGACCTCCGCGTAACGCTGGCCACCCAAAGCCCGAGGGGTATAATCCACAGACTGTCTTATGAGAATGGGTTTCAGCCCCTTCACTGCTGGCCTCAGCTACAGGGACTCCTTTGACCTGGCAGCCGAACTGGGCCTGTTTTTGGAAATCACCTACGACCAGCACGAGATGGACCCGCGGCTACCGGGGGCGCGGGAGCTGGCGGCAATGGGCCAGGCTGCCGGGGTTGGGTTTACCCTGCACCTGCCTTTTGTGGACTGGAACCTTGCTTCACTGGTGCCTGAGGTGCAGCGCCTCTCGCTCGAGCGCACCCAGCAGGCCATTGCTTTTGGAGCCGAGATTGGGGCCTTTTGCGGGGTGCTCCACACCGGCCTGGTGCCCTTGCGGCTACCGGAGGCCATCACCCATGCCCATCACCGCCTCCACCAGGCACTGGCGGGCCTCGAGCTGGCCATACCGGTCGCGCTGGAAAACCTGGGCCTGAGCAGAACCGATTTACTGGAAACACCCGCCGAACTGGTAGGGCTGCTGGAAGCCCACCCACAGTATGGCTTCTGCCTGGACGTGGGGCACGCCCTCATTCAGCGCGGCTCCGGCGGGCCGCAGGAATACCACCGCCTGCTCAAGAATCGCCTCATTCACTTTCACCTGCACGACAATCAGGGCAGCCGGGACGAACACCTGCCCTGTGGGTCTGGGGTTGTGGACTGGGCCTGGGTGCGGGAGGTGCTGAGCGGGTTTACCGGAACGGTGGCCCTCGAGGTAACGGGTGGCGCAGAGGGTGTGCGCCGGAGTGTGGCCCTGTTGCGGGGAAATGCGTAAGGCCAAAATAAAAAAGCCGCAGGCCGAGCACTCGAATAAGCCCAAGGCTCATTGTCCTGGCCGACAGCAAAATACCTCATCTGATAGCAGCCCTTGTTTTCCAATAATCAGTTTTTATTGCTAAACTATTTACTAAATTTTATTGTTATCATCAAGTGCAGGGACATTTGCCCCTGTTAACCGTTCGTACTATTTCTCACAAGGGGATTAATCCCCTCTTTTTCTGGTAGTCTTGGGAGCAGCGTCCAGACCCCCCAAATAGGTCTGGCGAGGAGGAAACGAGCAATGCCAATTGAGCGCATCGAAGTCTATCTGGATGGTGGCACCGAGCCCGTGCAGGTGCTCACCCAACCCCCTTTCAAAGTAACCTACGACACCCGCTCGTTGAGCGATGGGGAGCACCTACTGCGGGTGGTCACCCACTACACCAACGGCGCCAGGGAAGTAAAAGAAGTGCCCTTCAAGGTGGCCAATACCCCGGGGGTGCTGCTGGAGGGCCTCGAGGAAGGCAAGGAGGTCTCGGGCACCCTGGACGTGACGCTGCGGGTCGCCGACCCCGAAATCAAGCCTGTGCGGGAGCGTTTCCCTGGGTTGGGAGCGGCCATCGCTACGGCAGCCATTCTGGGTGGGGTCTGGCTGTTCTTTGCCGCCACGGGCGTCACCAACAAGACCCTCGAGGAAGTGGCCAAACCCCCTGCCGCTGCACAGACAGGTGGGCATGGTGGCGATCACGGCGGTACAGCCGCTCCGGTAGACGAGGCCCTCAAGGCCAAGGGCGAGCAGGTTTATAGCGGCAGTTGCGCGGGCTGTCACCAGGCCAACGGCAAGGGCATGCCGGGAGTCTTCCCCGCCCTGGATGGCAGTAAGAACGTGGCCGACAAGGCCTACACCATCAACATCCTGCTCAAGGGTAAGGGTGGGATGCCCGCTTTCGCCCAACTCTCCGATGAAGAGCTGGCCGCCGTTGCCACCTACATTAAAAATAGCTGGAGCAACAAGTTCGGCGGGGTGACGCCCGATGAGTTCAAAGCGGCCCGCTAAATCCTGGAGGGGACATGTATCGGAATGACACCGTAGTGCCCTACTTTGCCCTGGTTTTTTCGGCGGCCCTGTTCCTAATGGCTTACCTGAACAACCAGATGCGGGTCGCTCACGAAGCCGGGGTAGTGCCCCATCTTACCGTGGGCAACATCGGGCTGATTGCCTTTGCCATAGTGCTCTTCACCTACGGCTTCATCGGACTGATGAGCAACTGGCTCGAGGGCTCCGAGCTACGCCCTGGCAAGCACGAACCCGAGCCCAGCAGCCTGCCCATGGTGGCGGGCGTAGTGCTCTCCATCCTGCTGGTAGTACTCTCGGGTTTCTTTGTGCGAACCCTGGTCTTTGCCAACAACCCCGAAATTGGCTACTACAACGCCTCTACCCTGCAAGCAGGGGTTTTTGGCGCAATGATGCTCATTCTGGCGCTCTTGATTGCCATCTACAAAAAATTCTTTATGCAGGAGGAAGTCCTGGCCGAGGACGAGAAGGGCGACTTCCCCTGGTAACGCGGTTCACCCCTTAGGAGCTAAACCATGGCAGAACACGAAGCCACCGCTCATCACCACGAGCATCACCCCGAAGACCCACAGGCCCACGCCACACGGCGGGCTGTACTCCAGGCAGCCATTGGAGTCGGTGCCGGTGCAGCCGTACTCTCGACCCTGTGGGTGGGTGCGGGCCTGCTTCCCCGCGAGGAAAAAATACCCAGCAAGGAGCCTGTGGCGGCTGGGGATACCCTGGTGTTTGCAACCGGCCCCAAGGCCGAACAGGAAATCACCCTGGACGATCTGAAAGCCGCCCAGGCCGAGCGAATCCCGTTCATCATTGCCTTCCCCAAAAGCCCGGAAAATGTGGTCAAAAAAGACCTGATCACCAATACCATCATGGTCATCTTGGCCGACCCGGCCAAGATGAGCCCCGAAACCAAGCAGCACGCTTCACCCGAGGGGGTACTGGCCTACTCGGCAGTGTGCAAACACCTGGGCTGTACCGTCAGTCAGTGGCAAAACGATACCTGGCTGTGCCCCTGTCACGGCGGTAAGTACGACATCTACAACCAGGCCAAGGTGGTGGGCGGCCCTGTACCCGCGCCCGTTCCCCAACTGCCCATTAGGGTCGAAGGGGGCAAGGTGGTGGTGGCGGGTGAATTTCTGGGCAAGCCAGGGGCCGATGTCTAGGGAGGAAGCATGTATCAGTGGCTAGATGATCGCTTGGCTATTGGAAAGCTCTATGCCAAAGCTTTCCGCAAGGCCTTCCCGGTGCATCACTCGTTTTTTTTGGGCGAGATCACCCTCTTTTCCTTTGTCACCCTGGTGCTGACCGGCATTTTCCTGACCCTCAACTACGAGCCCTCCATCCGCCCGGTCTCGGGCTCGCTCTCAGGCGGACAGGAAGTACCGGCGGCTTACTACTCTATTCTTTACATTGACTCACTGCCGTTTGGTGCGGTGTTGCGCTCGCTGCACCACTGGGCGGCCCACATCATGATTGCCGCGGCTTTCTTACACATGCTGCGCATCCACCTGACCGGGGCCTACAAGAACCCGCGTGAGCTGAACTGGATTATTGGGGTGTTCCTGCTGGTGCTGGCTATTATCACGGCTTTCACCGGCTATGCCCTGCCCTTCGACAACTACGCCCTCACCGCCACCAAAATCGGCTACGAGATTGGGGCAGCCGCCCCCTGGGTGGGTAAGCTTTTGTCGGATATTCTCTTCGCAGGCGAGCTCTCGCCCACCAACGCCCAGACCATTCCCCGGCTCTTCCCCATTCACGTGCTGTGGCTGCCTCTGGCCCTGATTGGGCTGATCGGCGCCCACCTGGCCATCATGATCAAGCAGAAGCACACCCAGCCCAGGTACGCCGAAAAGGTCGCGCCGGGCAAGATTGTGGGCGTGCCGCTCTTCCCCCAGCAGGCAGCGATGATGGGGATTCTATTCCTGGTCTACATTGCAGTCACCACCTTTATCGCCGGGGCGTTCCTGGCCCATCCGGTGCAGGCCTTTGGCCCCCCCACCGCCAACACCCCGCCGGTCAAGCCCGACTGGTACTTCATGTGGATTTACGGAATCCTGCAAATCATTCCCGCCAACTGGCGCTTTGAGTTCCTGGGCGCTACCTTTGGCCCGCAGTTCTGGGGAGGCATCCTGGTACCCACCATCATCATTCTGGGAGCGTTGGCGATTCCCTTCCTGGACTACTCGAAAGACAAGCAGCGCTACCTCGAGCTCCCCAGCCAACACCCCTTCCGCACCAGCTTTGTGATTGGGATGCTGATGTTCTACATCATGAGCACCCTGGCCGGGTACAAGGTAGACCTAGGCCTTTCCAACACCCTGCTGTGGGTGCTGGTCTTCATCGTACCCATCATTACCGGGGTGGTTACCTATATCATTCTGAAAGCGGTCTACGGCAAGGATTGGAACCAGGAGGTCGAGGTAAAGCTCATCGGTAAAGGCTCTGCTGCCAATGATTGATGGACTCCGCCCGTGACTAAAGTGCCCCCGCTTTGGGGGTGCTTTTTTTTGGTCAGGGCTATCGCTATATGCTGATATCAGACTCGGTTGGAGCATCGCTGAGCGGTGTCGAATCAGCTTGAACAAAGGGAGGTGTATCCCGCACGACAAAACCATCGCGCTGGACATTGATGTAGCTGCTCTCACTATCTCAAAAAATGAAAGCGGTCTAGCCTTAAGAGGTGACCCATCAGAGCATTTCCCTGCGGGGCCCTACGCTAAAGGCTGTCGAACAACTTGTGGATCGTTCAGAGGTTCGGGCTATCGGCAATACCGTGATCGTGTACCCCAGGATTGAGCTATCACTGGAACATCTTTACGCTCAGGAAGAACGTTTTGGAGCCCTCACCGCCGAGCTCTCGCAGAAACTGGACTGCACCGCGCTGGGCGTAGTGAACCTGGAGGATGCCGTTCTGCTTTTCTGGGTTTACCACGAAGGAAAGCCCATCTTTCAGTACGACTCCAATCCAATGTATCTGAGCTGTCCGGTCTGTTCGTACAGCAGCGAAACCGTTTCGGCTGAGCATGGCAACGTAGAGCAGCTTTGCAACTTACTGGACGTTCCCCAAAACAGCAAAGCCCTCAAGTCCTGGCTGGTACGCAGAAAGGGTCTGGGCTTTCTGAGTGAAAGCAAACGGTTGGAGAAAATTCTGGCGCTGTTGGGCTTGCCGCTCCCAATCTCACCTGTTGCTGCATACAAACCGCAGTAAAAGGCTGGCTTGTGCATGGCTAGTCATGAAACCTGGCAGACCCGCTCGGGTTGTCTGCCTCACCCCCATCTGTTCTGGACGCCGCAGCCCGGCTACCGCTCGTAGCTGGTTTCATTTTGCATAAGTATTCACTTGTGAAAAAAAGCGATATATTGTTTCAGACTGGTTTCTGCGCCTGATTCTCATCGAAAAAAATGCGTTTTTTGGGGGCAATTGTGGGTAATCCTTCATCCCAAACAGAATCTCTCAGCTAGACTGAAACTACCCCGCAAGGGGAATTCAGGCCCACAAGGAGGTAGACCGACAAAATACTGGCAGCCTTGCCATCACAAGGCATACATAGCGCGCCGCAAGGCGTAACAGGCAATACGACGAACTCCCGCCCGGCGGTATGCCACCGCTTGGTGGAGCGACTAAGTCGGCAGGGTGATGCCCGAGCATCCAGAACAATTCTCGGGAGAAAGGTCAGAAGAAGTGTAGAAAAAAGGTGTTCCCATGAAAACGCTCGTCATAGGCGCTGGCGTTGCCGGTCTGGCAGCAGCCCAAGACCTACAAAAAGCGAACCATCAGGTTGTAGTTCTAGAAGCCCAACACCGCGTCGGCGGACGCATCCATACCGATAGAAGCTTTGCCGCTGTACCCATCGAACTTGGCGCCGAGTTCATCCACAGCAGCCAGGTTCCCACCTACCCCCTCCCCGCACAGTTTGGCCTGCGTACCTTCCACTTCAACCAGCAGGAAGACACCCTGGTGCGCCTGCCGGATGGCCGCTTGTGTACCATTGCCGAGGTGGGCTGCCAGCAAAAGGGGTATAACAACATCCGGCTGGTGGACTGGCCCGAGGCCCAGGGCGAGGAGTCGCTGGCCGAGTACCTGGAGCGCAACCAGCTTACCGGCCCGAAAGTACCCTACAAGCTGCAAGAATACATCTCCGACTTCGACAACCCCAGGCGCTTGAGCGCCCAGGCCGCGCTCGAGTTCCTGTACGACAAATCGGCGGAAGAGGGCGATTATCGCATCCTCGACGGCTACGATTGACTAGCGATAAAGCTAGCCACCGGGCTGGATATAAGGCTCGGGGCCGTGGTGGAGACTATTGCGTGGGGGCCCTTTGGCGTAAAGGCCACCACCACCGACGGACGGGTCTTCCAGGCCGACCAGGCCGTGATTACCTTACCCTTAGGGGTACTGAAGGCAGGCCGGGTGCGCTTCGTGCCCGATCTGCCCGAAGATAAGCAATGCGCTCTGGAGCAGCTCGGCATCACCGATGCGGTCAAGCTCTTCTTTCACTTCGAGGAGCCCATTTTCCCTGAAGGCATCGTGGAGCTTTATGTGCCCGGCGCTAACCCCGACGAGTGGTGGAGCAGTACCCGGGGGCACGGGGTAGAGGCCGAGATCCTCACGGCCCTGGCTACCGGCGACAAGGCCCGTGAGCTTTTGGCGCTGCCCGAAGCACAAGCCCTGCGAAACGCCCTGGAAACCCTGCGGCAGGCGCTAGGCCGCCCCGGGCTGACCCCCAGCAAGGCCCGCCTGGCCCACTGGCGCGACGACCCCTTCACCCTGGGAGCCTACAGCAAAGCCAGTGTGGGGGCCTCCAAGGCTCGAAGCGTGCTGGCCCAGCCGGTAGGCCAGCGCTTGTTCTTTGCCGGAGAGCACACCGCCTCCAACGCCTGGGCCGCCACCGTACATGGGGCCTATGCCAGTGGGCGGCGGGCCGCCCGGGAAATTCTGGCCCTCAAACCCCAGTCCAGGGTGCGCCCACCCCTTCACAGCCGGGAAACACCGGTGCTGTTGCCCAGCCCGTAGAAGCGAGTGCTTATCGGGGTC
Source organism: Meiothermus sp. CFH 77666 (assembly GCF_017497985.1). NCBI lineage: Bacteria > Thermotogati > Deinococcota > Deinococci > Thermales > Thermaceae > Meiothermus > Meiothermus sp. CFH 77666. The sequence continues at coordinate 13,892 of NZ_JAGDFV010000034.1, read as the reverse complement.
AGTACCGTGACGAAGCCACTCTGATAGCTCTTCTTCACTCAAGGGCTTCAAGGATTCTTCCATCTCGGCATCGCTCAGCTTGTGGGGATGAAGTTCCATTGGGCGCTGACCCTCGATGGGCACCAGCCGGAGCAGGGGTTTGCCATGCTTGGAGATAATCACCTCCTCGCCCTGCAGGGCTCTTTCGACCAACTGGGAAAACCGGGTCTTGGCTTCGTGGATGTTGATCTTCACGTTTCCTCCAGATCTAGTGGTCTGGTAACAAAGAATTTGGGATGCCTTCAATGAACCCAACTTCTGCACTTGACTGCATGTTGTCATTCCGAGGCGCACACAGTGCAACGAGGAATCTCGTGCTGCACGGGTATTGTGAAAACTGTGGATTGAGGTGCATCAGATTCCTCACTTCGCTTCGCTACGTTCGGAATGACACAGAAATTTACTTACCAGACCACTAGTCCACGTCAGCAAAAATGGACTAGCTTTCCAAGTGGGGTGTGCGAGTCATCCAAAGTAGAAAGCGTCGAGAATATCCGGGCTTACGTAGCCCACTGGGCAACTGAAAACAATGCAGGCTACAACACGCAAACATAGTCTCCTGGATACCTGTCTTTTTGGAGATATTTGTAAATCGGCTCAAAAGCTCCCCATCCCCTCAACTCACAGATTTAGACGTTATGAATGCCTCAACTTTTCAGAAGGGATGTTCTTATTGAACGCCGTACCACCGCTCGAGCCCCTCCTGTAGCTCCGGATATCCCTCGAGGCTTTGCCTCAACCGCTCGAGCTCCGCCTGCAATAGCTGCGCGGTCTCGGAGGCTTTTTCCGTCTGCTGGGTGTGCTGGTAGGCTTGAATCAGAACCCGGTACAGATCCAGCGCCTCTACCCGCGCCACGCCGGGGTCGGCCAGCAGATGGGCGGCACGGGAGAGGCTTTCGTGCAGGGGCTGTCCCAGGGCCAGCCGGGCCTCGAGTTCCACCGCCAGCAGGCGCACGCCGAAAGCGGGTAGGGCATCGCGCTTTGCTACTGCCGAAAGTGCCAGTTCGGGCCGTCCCAGCCGGAGCCAGGCCCAGCCCAGCAGCCAGGCAATGCGGTTCTGGTCGTTGTGGTCTGCCAGCTTGCGGTTCATCCAGGGCTCCAGGCGGCGCTGAGCGGCATCGGCGCGCCCCTCCAGCAGCACGCAGCGGGCAAGCTGGGCCTCGAGCCAGGGCATCAGCTCGCCCTGGTTGGCGGCCTCGATCTGGATACGGGCTTGCTCGAGCAGGGGCCGGGCGGCTTCGGGATTGCCCAGATCCAGGTAGTACTCTGCCAGGGCCAGGCGGCGGCGGGCCAGCAGGGGGGCCATCCCAAAGCGTTCGGCGATCTCCAGGGCTGCCCGGATGCTGTCCAGGGCTTTGCCCAGTTCACCGGTGGCCCGGTAGACCACCCCCAGGTTGTTGAGGAAAATGCCTTCTAGCCGGGGGTCTTGTGGCTCGCGGGCCAGGCTCAGGCCGCGCTCCAGATTTGGCAGGGCCGCCGCTAGCTGGCCGGACTCGAACTGGAACTTGAACAGGTTGAGCAGAATATTGCGTTCCAGAACCCTTTCCTTCAACTCCTGGGCCTCGGCGCGGGCCTGCTCGAGGGCTAGAATGGCCCCGGCGGTATTGCCCCTCAATCCCATCATCAGCCCCTGGCGTGAGCGGGCCTCCACCTGCCCCACCTGGTAACCCGCCTGCCGGTAGTGCTCCAGCGCAGCGTGGGTATGCCGCTCGGCTTTGTCCAGATCCCCGCGCTGCAGAGCGCAGTTGCACAGCGCTATGTGGAGCTTGCCGCGCTGCGCCAGCGCCGACGGGTCGGCTTGCGGGGGAAGGGGAGCGCCCAGGGCGGCCTCGAGGCGGGGCTCGGCCTCGACTAGTCGGCCCTGGGCGATCAGGGCCAGCCCGGCCAGGTGCTGGGCCCCGGTATGGAGAGGCTCCGACAGGTGAGGTTGCTCCAACACCCCCTCGGCCTCCGCTAAAGCCTCCCGGTAGCGTCCACAGAGCAGGTGATGCTCGGCCCAGCCCAGCCGGGCCTCGGCCTGCAAGGGGGCCTCTCCTAGTTCGTCGGCCAGGTGCTGCATGGCCTCAAGGGCCTCGGCCCAGGGGGTGCGCTCGTCCAGGGTTTGCCAGAGCCGGGCCCGTTCGCGCTGAACCTCGAAGGCCACCCGGCCCTCTGCCCCGTCGGACAGGGCTTTCTGGTACTGTTCCAGGGCCTCGGCGTGGGCATAGACCCGCACCGCTGCCTCGGCGGCCCGGATGCGCCAGGGGATGGCCTCTCTGGGCTTTCCGCCCTCTTCCCAGTGCTCGGCAATGCGGGCCGGGCTGCCGCCCTGCCGCTCCAGGCTCTGGGCCAGTTTGCGGTGCAGGAGCTGCCGGCGCTCTGGGCTCAGGCCCTCCCGAACCGAGCGCCGCAGCAGGTCGTGGCTGAAGGCGTAGCCCGGGCCCCAGGGGCGTAAGAGGTCGGCGGCCAGGGCCTGCTCGAGGGCCTCCAGGCTTTCCCACTCCGACAGGGCGGTGGCCCCCCCTAGCGCCTCCAGCTCGAAGCCATCGCCAGCCAGGCTGGCAGCCTCCAGGAGCCGCCGGGGTGCGGGCCCCAGGCGCTCCAGGCGGCGCCACACCACCTCGCGCACCGAGGCTGGCAGGGGTAGCTCGCGGTAGTCGGTGGTCTCGTGGTCGTAGGGGGTGCGCCAGCCCTCCGGGCCCGTTTGCAACGCCCCCGACTCAAAGAGCGACTTGAGGGTCTCGAGCACAAACAGCGGGTTGCCCCCGGTGGCCCCGTACAGGCGCTGGGTGAAGCGGATGGCCCCCGAGGCGCCCGAAAGGGCCCGCACCAGCCGCAGGAGGTCGGTCTCGGAGAGCGGCTTCAGTTCAATCAGAAGGGCCTGGCCCTGAAGGGCCTGTTGCCGGATGGTCTCCTGAACCAGGGGGTTCAGCTCTTCCGGGCGGAAGGCCACCAGCGGGCGCAGCACCCCTTCGGGCAGCAGCCGGGACATGGCGTAGGTGGCCATCTCATTGCTGGCGGCATCCTGCACGAACTGCAAGTCGTCGGTGACGATGCTTCTCACCCCCTGCTGCCCCAGGGCCCGGATCACCTCGGTAATGGCTTCTAGCAGCCGCAGCTTGCCCTCTGCGGTGGTGATGGGCGGCGGCGGCTCGTCCGAGAGCTCGGGCACCAATCGGGCCAGCTCCCGCCGTGCCCAGGGCGGGAGCGGCAGGTTCGGAAACTGGGCCAGCGACTGCCGGATGGCCCGGCTGTAAAAGGCATAGGGGATGCCGCTATCAGAGGGCTGGGCCTGCAACAGAAAAAAGGGGCCTTTGTGCTGGGCAAACTCGAGCAGCAACCGGCTTTTCCCCACCCCCGGCGGCCCCGCCAGGTAGATGGCCTGCCGGGCCTCCCAGGCCGCTTCCATGCGGGCCCACTCGCGCTCGCGCCCGATCAAGGGGGGGTGGAGTGCGACACCTTGCGGGGCTGGAGTTGGCGGGGAGGCTGGCGGGGTGGCCAGGGCGCCTTGCTCAATCTGCCGGGCCAGCGCCAGGGTCTCGGGTAGCGGCTCCAGGCGCAGTTCTTTGCGGAGCAGCTCCTGGAGCCGGGCAAAGCGGGCCAGGGCAGCCTCCCGTTCGCCCAGGAGGGCGTGGAGCCGCATGGCCTCGCGGTGGTGCAGCTCTTGCAGTTCGTCTTCGCGCAGGAGCGCCAGCCGCGCCGAGAGGGCGCCCTGCAGGTCGTGGGCGGCCTCGAGGCGTTCGGCTTGCCTTTGCAAGGCCTCGCGCCACAGGCGGGCCAGTTCCTCGCGCCGGGCCTCGAGCCACTCGGTAAAACCCTCTGCGCCCGTGAGTTCCAGCCCCAGGAGCAACGGCCCCCGGTAAAGGGCCAGGGCGGGCTCGAGGGCCCCTTCCTTCAGGTGGGTTTGGAACTCTGCTACGTCGGTCAGGATAGGCCCCAGTTGCAGCAGGTCGCGGTCGGTTTGCAGCAGGGTTGCAATAGGCGTGTGCCGTAGCCGGTTGAGTTCACGCCGCAGGTTGCCCCGCGCGGTGGCCTCGTCCTGCTCGCTCCAGAACAGCCCGGCCAGCCTGCTCCGGGGGGCGGGGCCTTCCAGGGCCAAGTAGGCCAGCAGCCCCAACAGCTTGCGGGTGGGCAGGGTCAGCGGCCTTCCCGCCTGCTCTACCGCAGGTGCTCCCAAGAGGCGCAGACGAAGCGAGGACATGACTTGTTCCCAAGCGTAGCGTATGCACCGATATTAAGCTGTGACCCGAGACGCTCAAGCCCCCATGCCGGAGAACTGCTCGAGCCCCTTGCGCCAGAGCCAGCGGTTGATTGACCAGAACACCGCAAACCACACCCCCAGCACCAAAAACCCCTGGGTCACACTGCCCGTTACCGGCAGCCCGGCAAAGAGCGAGGCCGGAAAGTAGACCAGGTAGGGAAAGGGTGTGAGGAGCGCAATGTTGCGAACCGCTTCGGGGAAAACCGACAGGGGCGCAATCAGGCCCGAAAGAAAAAGATAGGCCATAAACCACAGCTCCTCCACGGCGGCCCCGCGCTCCGTCCAGAAGCACAGCATGGCGAAGGTGTACTGCATCAGGAAGCGCAACAGAAAAGCGGCCACCGAGGCCACCAGCCCCAACGCCACACCTTCCACCTCGGGCACGAAGCGGGCCTGCGGATAGACCAGCAGAAAAACCGCCACAATGACAAGCCCAAAGGGCAGCCGGGTCAGGCGCTCGGCCACGTGCTGCATCAGGTGGTCCCAGCCGGGATCAATGGGCTTCAGCAGCTTGAACGAGAGCCGCCCCTGCACCACGTCGTCCTGAAACTCCCAGATCACCCAGACGATGGTGAGCTGGCGCACCAGAAACACGCACAGAAAGTAGCGGGCGAACTCCTCTGCCGAAAGCGCGAAACTCCCCCCATCAGCGGCCTGGGTCCAGACCCCCATCAAGATCAGGGGCAGCATGGCCGCGAGCGACCAGAGCAGCACCTCGGCGCGGTATTCCAGAAAGTAGGCATACCAGACCGACAGGAGGGCACGCAGTTTGCGCATCACTAAAACAGTCTACCGTGCGGAGCTTTTGATTTCCGGTTTGGATTTTCTTGGTGACGGGGAAAACCACTGCGTAGCAGAGCGCCCTCCACATGTGTAGAGCCATTCGGCTGTGAGAAAGCTTTGTCCTGGACTGCACAATGGCCCTGGATGGGTGGCCACATCCCACATCTGTGATGGACACGATAAAGCTGGCATATGCAGGGCACTTGTGGTAACCGTTCTCACGTGACCCTATGCGCCAGGAACCACACCATGTCTTCGCTTACCGCACCACCTCCAGCCGCAGTCTTTTGTAGATGGTTTTATACCAGCCATCGGTACTGAGCAAACGGTCGGCCTGGTGCAGGGCGTGCGCTCCAATCACAAAGTCGGCCAGAATACGGCGGGGTGCCTGGGTGGTCTGCTTGCGACGACGATGGGCGTAATCCGCGAAGGCTTCACCGGCCTCTAGCCAGCTTGTTTCGGTGATGTTCCAATCTACCCGAATCCCCACATCGTCAAGGAATTCTTCTACCCACAGGCGGGTTTTCCCCGGCGCAGCCAGCAACTCAGCATAGACCATAGGTGTAATGATCAAAGAACCTGCTGCTGCAGCGGCCTCCAGGGCGCGTTCAGCTTTTTGATTGAAGGGATGATCGGGCAACCACAGCCCAATCAGGATGTTGGTGTCCAGGGCAGTAATCATTCCTTGCGCCCGCGCAGGGCTTTGAGCCACTCATCAGCTTGTTGCTGGGTCTTGAGGTGGCCCACCCCCACCCCCCGGTATTTGGCAAAACGTCCCTCGCGACCCTCCGGGCGCATGCGTACATTCCCGCTGTCGTCGACCTCGAACAAAACTCGATCACCCTCTTTTAGCGCCAGCAACCTGCGAATGGCGATGGGCAGGGTGATTTGCCCCTTGCTTGTGATTTTGCTAGTTTGCCGCATCATACACCAATGGTACAGTTGTCCTTACTTTTTATCAATCGTTTCCTTACCGAAAAATGCGCTCCAAAGCGAGCCTTCATATGGGCCAGACTGCACTAGCCATGCTTTCCTGGGGTGGTTTGAACGCAGAGACTAGGGGAAAGCAACCCCTGACCAGCCCCAAACTGATGATGCCTCACCAATAAGCGTATCACTTACTGCGCAGCACCAGCACCGGCTTGTCCGAACGGTGCAACACCGCCTCCGTTACCGAGCCCAGCATGAAGCGATCCAGCCCACTGCGTCCGTGGGTGCCCATCACGATCAGGTCGTGGTTCTTGGCTTCGGCCAGGATGGCGTCTACCGGCCTGGCCTCGACCAGCTTGGTCTCGGCGGCTACCCCGGCGGCCTGGGCCAGCTCGGCGGCTTTACTGAGGGCCTCGTTGCCTACCCGCTTGAGGTCTTCGATCAGCTCGAGGCCATAGGGCACGCTCTCGGGGCTGATCCACAGGCTCGAGCTGATGTTCTCCACCGCATATAAGAACGTCACGCTGGCTCCCATGCTCTTGGCAACCTCCAAACCTTCTGTAATGGCTCTCTGGCTGCAAGCACTACCATCAGTAGGCATCAGGATTTTTTTGTACATTACGCCCCCCTTGTCCTTCTGACTCTAATCTAGCCTCCGTCCATCAGGACGAAAGCCCCTGCGGAAGATTCCAGAATGTAACGCTCCTGCACTACCGCGTAACGCCCCCATTTTGGGCTAGAAACCCGATAAACACAAGAGAATCCCCCTTGCTGGCTGTCAAGCGCAAACAACCAAAATTAACGTAACAGCCAAATGTTCATGAAGCTCGGCCTACCTGATAAAGTCTTCTTACAATCGCAGTTACTTATGACTTTTCCCGAACTGCTCGCCAATCTAGTTACCCGAGGGGTTTCCGACATCCACATGCACGCGGGTTTGCCACTAATGGCTCGCCTGCACGGTAAACTTGGCCCCATCACCCAAAGCCCCCTCACGCCCCAGTACACCGCCGCGCTGGTGGATATGATGTGCAACGAGCGGCAAAAAGCCATTTTTGCTGAACGCAACCAGGTAGATCTGGCCTACTCGGTGCAGGGGGTGGCCCGTTTCCGCGTCAACCTGTTTCGGCAGCGCGGCTCGGTAAGCTGCGTGATGCGGGTGGTCAACTCCGACGAGAGCAAGCTCAAGATCGTCTCGCTGCCCCAGGAAACCATCAACTTCTTCCGCGATAAGGAAAAGGGCCTGGTACTGGTCACCGGCCCCACCGGCTCTGGCAAGTCCACCACCCTGGCCCGCATCCTCGATGAGATTAACCAGCACCACTCCAAAATGATCGTGACCCTGGAAGACCCCATCGAGTACCTGCACCGGAGCAAAAATTCCATCGTGGTACAGCGCGAGATCGGTCAGGATGCCCCCAGCTTCAAGGATGGGCTGGTAGCGGCCATGCGCCAGGATCCCGACGTAATCATGATTGGGGAGATTCGCGACCACGCCACCGCGGCGGCAGCCCTGGAAGCGGCCCAGACCGGCCACCTGGTCTTCTCTACGCTGCACACCCTGGATACCGTGCGGACCGTCAACCGCGTGCTTGACCTCTTCCCCCCGCACGAGCGGGAGGTGGCCCGCATCCTCTTTGCTGAGTCGCTAGTGGGCATTGTTTCCCAGCGCTTGCTGCCCGGCAAGCAAGGGGGGCGGGTGTGTGCGATGGAAATCCTTAAGGGCAATCTGCGCATTCGCGACCTGATCAAAGACCCTGATCGTACCAACGAAATCTACGAGGCTCTCAAGGATTCGTCGCTCGATGGGATGCAGACCTTCGACGACCACCTGGCTGAGCTCTACGCTCGCGACCAGATTGACCTGGAAACCGCCCTGGCCCACGCCACCAGCGCCCAGTACGTCAAGGTGAAAGCCCTGCAGATCAACGCCGCCCGCCAGACCCTGATTGACGAATCGGTCGTGCAGCATAGCAACTAGAGTGCTCTTCACCTGTTTTGAGCCATCCGACCTCGAGGAGGCTTTGTCCTGAACAGAACAGTGGCCGCCTTGATGAGCGACCACGCCTGTGAAGAGCACAATAGCCCGGCCCTTAAATCCCACCCCCACCCTTTGGGTGGGATTTTTATTTGTACCCTAGACTGACAGTATGCTGATCTACGGACGCAACCCGGTTTTGGAGGCTCTGCGCGAGGGCCAGGTGGAACAGGTCTGGGTGGCCAGGGGCGTGGAAAACTGGCTCTTGAAGGAACTCGAGAAGCTGGGAGCCCCCTACAGGCTGGTGCCCCGCATCGAGCTCGACCAGATGGTGCGAACCACCCAGCACCAGGGGCTGGTAGCCGAGATTGAAGAGGCCACCTATGCCGACCCGGAGGCCCCCTTTCGGCTGGCCCAGCAGCGTGGCGAGCAGGTCTTGCTGGTGGTGCTGGATGGCGTGACCGACCCGCGCAACTACGGGGCCCTGATCCGCAGCGCCTTTGCGCTGGGGGCGCATGGGGTCATCACCGAAGAGCGCCGCAGTGCGCCCTTGTCGGCGCTGGTGCTCAAAGCCTCGGCAGGCACTGCGCGCAAGATTCCTCTAGTGCAGGTCAAGAACCTTGCGCGGTATCTGGAGCAAATCAAGCAGCAGGGGGTCTGGGTCTACGGTACCAGTGGCAAAGCCAGCAAGACCATCGCCGAACTGGACTACCGTCGCCCCCTGGCGATTGTAATTGGCTCGGAAGGCGAGGGTATGCGCCGCCTGGTTACCGAGCACTGCGACGAGCTGGCCAAAATTCCCCTGGCCGAAGGGGCCGAAAGCCTGAATGCGGCGGTAGCCCTGGGGGTGGTGCTGTATCAGGTGCGACTGGGACGTGGGTAGGGCTTAAGCAAACACCCCAGGAATTGCGTCCACAGTTCAAGCTTGAGAGCCTGCGAGGCCAGAGGTTTTTGCAAACCGGCTATGTACTGCGGGCCATCAAGCACGGGTTATAGGCTATGAGCCATCGACCATCAGCAGCAAACTAGCGATAATACTTTGCCGTATCGCGCAGATGCCCCTGAAAGTCCACATTCAGGAACAAACGCCCCTGGGCGTGCAGGAAGTACAGGTATTTCTGGCCTTTTTCGTTGGTGCGGGTAGGGTTGAGTACGGCCCGCAGGGCTTCGGCGCCGGGGTTGCCAATGGCACCGGGGGGCAGGCCGCGCCGGGTGTAGCTGTTGTAGGGGGTGTCTTTTTCGAAGTCGCCCGCGCTGCGGTTGAGTTCGGGCAGGCGTTTGCCCAGGCCGTAGGCCACCGTGGGGTCGGCCTGGAGCGGCATCCCGATTTCCAGGCGGTTGAGGAAGATTCCGGCGATGACGGGCTTTTCGCTGCTGTTGGCGGCCTCAGCCTGCACGATGGAGGCCAGCGTAACCCAGTCGTGGATGCTGGAAAGCCCCAGCTGCTTCAGGCGGCTCTGGGCCGAAGGCGTGAACTCCTGCTCCATACGGCGGGTCATGGTGCGGATTACGTCTTCGGCGGTATAGTCGAGGGGAAACTCGTAGGTAGCGGGGAAGAGGTAGCCCTCGAGGGTAGGCCCCCGGGCCTCGGCAGGGCGTAGCTCGGGGGGTGGGTTGTTGACGAGTTCGAGGAACTTGGGGCCGTCCAGGTTGTTCTCACTCAGGCGCTGGGCCATGTCCACCGCTCGCCAGCCTTCGGGAAAGGTGATGCGTACCGTGAGGGGGCGCGACTCGTCGGTGATGGCCAGGGCGATGGCCCGCAGGCCCTTGCCCTCGAGCTTGTAGTAGCCAGGTTTGAGTTCTTTATCCTGCCCGGAAAAGCGCAGGTACAGGGTAAACAGGTAGCCCGAGCGCACCAGCCCGGCCTGCTCGAGCAAACGCCCCACCGCCGCAGCCCCGCTGCCCTTGGGAATGCGAATCTCGGCGATGGTGCCGGTAGGGCCCATCAGGTAGAGGGCGTAGCCCAACACCACCGCCACCAGCACAAACATGAACAGCACCCCCCGCAGAATCCAGCGGGTGGGCGACTTGCCCCGTTCCTGGGGGTCGTCGGGGGCCGTTGGGGGTGCCTCTGGAAGGGAGGGCTTGTGGGGCTCATCCATGCTAGATACTCCAGAATGCGCGGCTCAGACACGGGCCAAATAAGACTCGAGCAGCGCAATGGCTGCCGCCTCATCTAGCTTACCCTTCTCTTGCCGGATGCGCTTGGGGGCGTTCATCAGGCGGTGCTGCCCCAGCTTGGTGGTATAGCGCTCGTCCAGGAGCTCAACCTGTAGGCCCTGCTCACGCATGGCCTCGACCAGGGCCAGCACCCGTTCGGCCTGGGCACTCAGGCTGCCGTCGGTACGCAGAGGGAGCCCCACCACAAAGCGCTCGGCCCGCTCCTGTTCGGCCACGGCCGCCAGGGCTTTGAGGTCGGCCTCGAGGTTTTTACGAACCAGGTAGCCCCGGCCAAAGGCCCAAGGCGAACCCGTTTCGCCCACCGCCAGGCCAATTCGGGCCTCCCCCACATCCAGCGCGACTACTTTCATCCTGCTTATTATTCTGCCCAGGTGGCTGGAGTAAATGAGGGCATGCCGCCAATTTTTGCGGTTCAAACAAGATATTACAGCGCTCTTCACAGACGTGGCCGCCTGGATGGGCGGCCGCTGTTCTGTCCAGGACAAAGGATTTTGAATCCCGGACAGCTCGGTTTTTGTAAAGAGCGCTCTATCCTATCCCAGTGCTGCCTCGAGCGCCCCAAAGGCCTTGTCCAGGTCGAACCCCCCGCCCTGGGCCAGCGCCCCCTTGCCACCGCCGCGCCCCCCGGCGGCCTCCGAGAGCTTCTTCATCACCGCGCCCGCGTCCAGACCTTTGTCCTGGGCGGCCTTGCTCACCTTGATCACCAGGTTCTGACCCGAGCCCACCGCCACCAGGTCGGCTTGGTGCTTGTCCAGCAGTTCGTCGGCTGCGCCGCGCAGGGCCCCGGCCTCGATGCCCTCGAGTTTGACTGCCAGATAGGTGTAGCCGTTCGCCTCCTGCAGCCGGGCTCCCGCCGAGCCGCCCCCCAGCTGGGCTCGAGCCAGATCCAGCTTCAGCTTCTCAACTTCCTTTTCCCGCGCCTTGAGCTCGTCCTGTAGCTTACCTACCCGCTCCGGCAGGGTTTCGGGGGCTGTGCCCAGCTCGCGAGCCAGGCTATTCATTCGATCCAGCATCTCGCGCACATACTGGGTGGCTCCGGTGCCGGTCAGGGCCTCGATGCGCCGTACCCCCGCCGCCACCGACTCCTCGCCCACAATCACGAATGCGCCAATCTCGCCGGTGCGCCGCACATGACAGCCGCCGCAAAGCTCCTTGGAGGCCACTTTGTCCACCGTGCCCTCCACGCTCACCACCCGCACCACATCGCCGTACTTTTCGCCAAAGAGGGCCATGGCCCCTTCCTTGCGGGCTTCTTCCAGGGGCTTATAGGTGTAGCTGACCGGGAAATCGGCCTGAATCCAGCGGTTGACCAGCAGCTCAATCCGGGCCAGGTCTCTGGGCGCAATCGGCTCGAACTGGCTGAAGTCGAAGCGCAGCCGATCCGGCCCCACGTAGCTCCCTTTTTGCTGGACGTGCGTACCCAGCACGGCCCGCAGCGCCGCGTGCAGCAGGTGGGTGGCGGTATGGTTTTTCTCGGTGTCGCGGCGGTGGATGTCCACCAGGGCCCGCACCACCGTACCGGACTTGAGGGTGCCCTCTTCCACCCGCGCCAGGTGCAAGAAGATGCCATCGGGGTTTTTCTGAGTGGTAGAGACCCTGGCCCAGCCGCCTTCCCATTCCAGGATGCCGGTATCCCCCACCTGGCCGCCCCCTTCAGCGTAGAAGGGGGTTTTGTCCAGCACCACCTGCACCTCGGTTCCGGCGGGAGCTTCTTGCAGGGTCTGCTCGCCCACCAGCAGCAGCTTGACCTGGGCCTGGGCCTCGAGGTCTTCGTAGCCCACAAAGCTCGTGCCCCCGTAGTCGGCGGCCAGGGCGGCCAGGGCTTCGTTGGACTTCTTGAAAAGTTCCTTGTCGAAGGCCATGCGCTGGCGGGCCAGCTCCTGGGCTTCTTCCAGGGCTTTCTCGTAACCCTCGGTATCCACCTTGATGCCGCGCTCGTCGGCAATCTCCAGCGTGAGGTCGAGCGGGAAGCCGTAGGTGTCGTAGAGGGTGAAGGCATCCCTACCCGAGAGCGTATCGCCGGGCTTCAGGCCTGCCAGCATGCTGTCCAGGCGCTTGATGCCGCTCTCGAGCGTCCGCAAAAACTGCTCTTCTTCAATCTTGATCTGTTTCTGCACGCTTTCCAGGTTCTCTTTGAGCTCGGGGTAGACCCCGCCCATCACCTCGGCCACCACCTCGGCCAGCTTGTACATGAAGGGCTCGCGCAGGCCCAGCAGGTAGCCGAAGCGCACCGCCCGACGCAACAGGCGGCGCACCACGTAGCCGCGCCCGGTGTTGGAGAAGTGGGCCCCATCGGCCAGGATGAAGGCCACCGCGCGGGCGTGTTCGGAGATGACCCGGTGCGCCACCGAGCTGGGGCCCTCGTAGCTGACGCCGGTCAGCTCCACAATTTTGGCAATCAGGGGCTGGAACTCGTCGGTCTCGTAGAAATCGGTTACGCCCTGCAACACCATGGCTACCCGTGCCAGGCCCATCCCGGTGTCAATGTTGGGCTTGGGTAAGGGTTCCAGGATGCCGCCGTCCTTGCGGTCGTACTGCGGGAAAACCAGGTTCCAGATTTCCACAAAGCGGGTGCTCTCGCGGGTCTCGTAGTAGTCGGCCCAGGTATCGCTGCCAAACGCGGGCCCCCGGTCGTAGTAAATCTCACTGCACGGCCCGCAGGGGCCGTTGGGGCCTTTGGTGGGGGCGTTTTGTGGCCAGAAGTTCTCATCGGCATCGAAGCGGTGGATTTTTTCGGGGGGCACGCCCACCCGCGTCCAGTGCTCGAAGGCCTCGTCGTCGTCCTTGTAGATGGTGACATAGATGCGTTCGGGGTCCAGGCCCAGCCACTTTGGATCGGTCAGGAACTCCCAGGCCCACTCGATGGCCTCTTTTTTGAAGTAGTCGCCAAAGCTGAAGTTGCCCAGCATCTCGAACACGGTCTGGTGGCGGTTGGTGCGCCCCACATTCTCGATGTCGCCGGTGCGTACCGACTTCTGGCAGGTGGTCACCCGGTACCATTCCCCCTCGTGACCAGGAAAAACCGGTTTTTTGCCCAAAAAGTAGGGCTTGAGGGGGGTCATACCGGCGTTGATGAAGAGCAGGGTGGGGTCGTCCTGGGGTATCACGCTAAAGCTCGGCAGGCGCAGGTGCCCCTTGGACTCAAAGAACTGGAGAAATTTCTCGCGGATTTCGGCGGTTTTCATCAGAGCCTCTCAAACTAAACCAGCATAAAAAAAGATGCCCCGCCAAGCAAACCCTCGAGGCCCCTTCCCTGAGAAGGAAGCCGATTAAGAGGCCGCTGAAGCGGAGGCCCGCATGCGAACTTGAATATACAAAAGCGCTTATACCCCTGTAAAGCCAACGCTTCGCTTGACCAGAAGCGCAATCGTTTGGATTCGGGCTTTTGGAGCACTCTTCACAAAAATCGAGACATCCGAGAACAAGAATCTTTTGTCCTGGACTGGACACCGATCGCCGGGATGGGTGGCCAGGTCTGTGAAGAGCGCGATACTGTTGTTTGCTTTCCCTCTTCCTATGGGAGAGGGGGCGACACGCCCACGCCGGTTTGACCCCGTTTTCTATAGGGCAATCCGGTGTCGGACTCAGGCTTGAATATGATGAAGGCCTGGTCGCAGGCTTTTATCACAACCCTCGGATTAGCTTGAGTAGAGGATAGGGATTAGCCGAGAACTTTCTAACCGAGCGCAACACCGGCCACTTTTTGAGGTGCAAGAGGCTCAGGATTACATCTCGTAAGTA
>NZ_JAGDFV010000033.1 GCF_017497985.1 Meiothermus sp. CFH 77666 | reverse complement strand
CTGCGGCAGAAAATGGGTTTGATCGCCTCAATGGAGAAGAAACTACAAGCGCTTATGGCCACCTTGAAGGATTATCGGCATTTTCAAGAGCAACTCAACTTTCAACTCTCCGAAGCTGAACAACAGCTTGTCACCACGGTCAAATCCTTAGCCAAGCAGCTTGATTTGCTCGAACGTGAAATCCAAACCCTGATCTTGGCTCAAACCCAGCAATCCCAGTTGACCCAAAAGCTGCAAACTGTCCCTGGTTTCTCTCCCTGGGTAGCCGCTTTATTGAGCCAGTTGCTTGACACCAACTGTGAATATCCCAAACAGTGGATTGCCTTCGCCGGTATGGACATCTCGGTGCGTCAGAGCGGTAAATGGGTCGGTAAAGGCAAGCTGACTAAACGGGGCAATCCCTACCTACGCAAACGGCTCTACTCGGCGGCTTGGGGGGCTGCCCAGAACTACCCCGATTTCCAGCGCTACTACCAGCAACTCAAAAAACAATCCCGTTCCCATGTCGAGTCCTTGCTTATAATTGCCCGCAAGCTCCTTCGCATCACCTTTTTCATCCTCAAGAACAACCTCCCCTACGACCCCAAACTGGCTTTTCCTGAGTTTTATCTCACCCCATCAACCGCTCCTACTTCCCCTGCCACTTGACTTTTCCCTCTAACTGGCATTGCGAGCATCCGCAGGATGCGAAGCAATCCAGTTCACCCTACCCAGCAAATCGTTTAGTAAGGCTTCTCTGGATTGCTTCGTCGGCCTCTGGCCTCCTCGCAATGACGGCGGTTCGCTTGAGAGACTGGTTGGTGAGCCTTCTAGGGAACTTCCTCTTCGGGCTGAATAATCACCTATAGGACACTGCACTAGGCCCTGGCTACCGGTTGTACCTTGCTTCGGCGGGCCTTTTTGGGGGTAATGGCAACGGTTCTGCCCTCGAGGGCTGCCAGGCCCCCTACCAGCGTCCAGTTCAGCACCTCGTCCAGGGTTTCGGCAAAGTGAAACTTGAGGTTCTGGCGCAGATAAGCGGGAATATCCGAGAGGTCGGGTTGGTTTTGCTTTGGCAAAATCACCTCGCGGATACCCGCCCGGCGTGCGCCCAGCACCTTTTCCTTGACCCCCCCAATGGGCAACACCCGCCCGGTGAGGGTGATTTCGCCGGTCATGGCGACATCGTTGCGCACCGGCACTTCGGCCAGGGCCGAGACCAGGGCCGCGGTAATGGCAATGCCCGCCGAGGGGCCTTCCTTGGGCACCGCGCCCGCCGGAACATGGATGTGCACATCGGAGTTGTCGAACTTCTCGAGGGGGATCCCAAAGCGCTGGGCGTTCTTCTTGGCATAAGAAAGCGCCGCCCGCGCCGATTCTTTCATCACATCGCCGAGTTGCCCGGTCAGGATCAGGTTGCCTTTGCCCGGCATGACCGAGACTTCGATAAACATGATGTCGCCCCCCACCGGGGTGTAGAACATCCCGGTAGCCACCCCCACCTGCGGGGTACGGGCTTCGGACTCGGGCTGAAAGCGCGCCGGGCCCAGGTATTTCTCCAGGTCGCCCTCGGTAATGCGAACCCGCTTTTTACCGCTTTCCAGAATAGCCCGGGCCGACTTACGCAACAGCGCGCCGATCTCGCGCTCGAGGTTCCGCACCCCGGCCTCGCGGGTGTAGTGGGTAATCAGGCGCATCAGGGCGGCTTCGGTAATCACCACCTGATTTTCTTTGAGGCCATTTTCGCTGAGCTGGCGGGGCAGCAGGTAGCGCTTGGCGATCTCGAGCTTCTCCTGCTCGATGTAGCTGGTAAACTCGATCAGCTCCATGCGGTCGTAGAGCGGCCCCGGAATGTTTTCTGGAAAATTGGCGGTGCAGATGAAGAGCACCTCGCTCATGTCGAAGGGCACCCCCAGGTAGTGGTCGGTGAACTCCTTGTTCTGCGCGGGGTCGAGAAGCTCGAGCAGGGCGGCGGCGGGGTCGCCCTGGTAGGAGGCGCCCAGTTTGTCCACTTCGTCCAGTAGAATGACGGGGTTCTTGCTGCCCGCCTGGCGCATTCCCTGAATGATGCGGCCCGGCATAGCCCCAATGTAGGTGCGGCGGTGACCGCGAATGTCAGACTCATCACGAGCACCCCCCAGCGAGATGCGGTGGTATTTGCGTCCCAGGCTTTTAGCGATGGACTTGGCAATCGAGGTCTTGCCCACCCCCGGCGGCCCCACAAAGAGCAGAATGGGCCCCTTGGAGACCTCCTCGAGGGGAATCTCACCGCTTTTCTGGCGTTCCAGCTTCAGCTTGCGAACCGCCAGGTATTCCAGCACGCGATCCTTGACCTTCTCCAGGCCGTAGTGGTCTTCGTCCAGGATTCGTTTGGCCTCTTTGAGGTCAATCTGATCCTCGGTTCGGGTATTCCAGGGGAGGTTGGTAATCCAGTCCAGGTAGGTTCGCACCACGCTGGCTTCGGCGGAGTCGGGGTGCATCCGAGCAAAGCGCGAGAGCTCGCGCTCTACCTCGGAAAGCACGCTCTGGGGCAGTTGGAGGGCCGCAATCTTGGCGCGGAACTCCTCCACCTCCATCTCGCCCTCTTCGCCGTGCAGCTCACGCTGGATGGCTTTCATCTGCTCGCGCAGGTAGAACTCCCGCTGGTTTTTGTCTATTTCTTCCTTGACCTGCTGCTGGATTCGGCGCTGGGTCTCCATCAGGTCGAGCTCAGCATCCAGCAATATGGCTATGCGCTTGAGGCGATCCACCACCGAAGGGGTCGCCAGAATCCGCTGTTTGTCTTCCAGCTTGAACTCGAGGTGAAAGGCAATGTAGTCGGCCAATAGCGAGGGATCCTCGAGGTTTAACACAAACTGGGCCACCTCTGGCGAGAGATACTTACCTTCTCTTAGCAGGTTTTCAAAGCGCTCCCTGACTTCGCGGAACAGCGCCCGAACCTCGGTGGCCTTACCCTCCACCTCGGGCAGCCGCACCACGCTGGCTTCCAGGTACCCATCCGCCTTGCGGTACTGCTGAACCCGCACCCGAGCAAATGCCTGTACCAGCATCTGCACCGAGCCGTCGGCGTTTTTGCGCATCCGCAGCACGTTGCAAGCGGTACCCACATCGTATAGGTCGTCGGGGCCCGGTTCTTCAACCTCCTTGTCACGCTGGCTGACAATCAGAATGACCCGTTCCTGGGCTAAAGCCGCATCAATCGCACGAATCGAAATGGGTCTGCCCGCATCAATGGGCATCACCATGCTGGGATAGATCACCGAGCCGCGCACCGGACATACCGGGAGGGCATCGGGAAGATGTGTGCTGGGCTTGTCAGTTTTTTCGTTCATCAGGATTCCCCAACTATATCGCAATTTTACAACCTTGGCTCACCATTCAACAGCACTCAACTTGTGACACCACACAAAAAACACATGAGTCTTACTATATCAAGTTTAGTGAATCCGATAATAGCAATAAGAACCTCCAACACAATGGCGTATGCTGATGTAGATGAGATTTACCGGGGTTTGGATACTGCTGTTGCTGTGGGCTCTAGCCCTCCTGCCAACTGGAACCACCTGGATACCTACCTCCTGGCCTGGTTGGAATGGAGCCCTGGCCCAGCGGAGCGGCGGCGGCGTTGGGGGCCGGGGTGGATTCTCCACACCCCGCCCCGCCCCCTCCATTCCCAGGGTTAACCCCTCCCCCTCCCCTTCCCTGCCCCTCCCAACCCCAAGGAGTTATCCCTCCTACCCCACCTACCCCCGCGACTACTACCCTCCCAGCTATCCCAGCTATCCCAGTTACCCCAGTACCCGCCCTCCCATCTACATCAATCCGGGCACCGGCTATGGCTTCGATCTGGTGGCCCTGCTCTTCATTGGGGGCATCATTCTGGTGAGCTTTTCCATGATTCGCGGCTTACAGCGAGCGGGAAGCGGCATCGGTGCAAGTGGCGAGCCCGAAAGCACGGTGGCCCGGCTTCGGCTAGCCACGCTGTTTACCCCTGAGTTGCAAGCCAACCTCCGCCACATGGCCCAGGCTGCCGATACCGAGAGTGTGCGCGGTCTGGCCGATCTGATCGATAACGCCGCCGTAATGTTGTTGCGCGATCAGGCCGGGTGGCGATTTGGCATGTATGAAGTATGGACGGGCAGCCTCCAGAAAGCCGAGGGACAGTTCGATACCTGGCTAACCGAGACCCGCTCGGAGTTCCTGGAAACCTACCGACACTTCGAAGGCAAGGAGGTCGTGCAGGCCGGATACCAGCCCAAAGCCGAGCCCGATGGGCGCTATATTCTGGTGACGCTGTTACTGGCCGTGAGTGGTAGTCTACCCCCCGTTCCCACCCCTCTCAGGCGCGAGGGCGCCCGGCAGGCCCTGATGGCCCTGGCCTCCTCGAGCCCTACCAACACCCTGGCTGCCTATGTGGCCTGGACCCCCGAGGCCGAAGGCGAAGCCCTCACCGAGCAGGATTTGCTGCTGGGGTGGCCCAAGCTCGAGCTGCTTTGAAGCTAGGGTCAATAGTCTATGGTCTACGGTCGATAGTCTCCTAACTTTAGGCAGTCAACCATTGACAATAGGCTATAGACTATCAACATCTGACCAATCCACGCTTGCCCGTCAGGCCAGGGTCATACCGACAAGGCCTTCACTGCCGCAGTTACCTCTTCGTAGGGCGGTTCCTGGGCGGGCACGTCTGCAACCCAGGCCCAGGCAATACGGCCTGTGGCATCCACCACATAGGCGGCCCGTTGAGAGAAGCCGGGCAGGCCACGCAGGCTGATCTCGAGGCCAAATGCCCTGGTGGCCTCCCGGTTGTGGTCGGAGAGCAAGGGAAAGGCCAGACCCAGCGACCGGGCATAGGCCCCCAGCGTCCAGGGGGTATCCACGCTCAGGCCGTAGACCTCGGCTCCGAGCTGGTTGTACTCGGCCAGCCCATCGCGGAAGGTGCACAGCTCCTTTTCGCAGACGCGGGTGTGGGCTGCCGGGAAAAAAAGCAACACCAGCGGCTTACCCTGCACCAGTTGGGCCAGCGAGAGGGCTTCTGCTGAGGTGTTGTAAACGGTAACGTCGGGAAGTGGGTCTCCTACCTGAATCGCCATAACGCCTCAAAGATAAACCAAGTTGCTGCAAACTGCCTTCCTCGAGCATTCCCTTCAAGCTAAATCTACTCACCCCGCCGACCTGTGCCGCGAGGCTCGGTCAACCCCCACCCTGATCTACTTTTTACCTGACCCGACCATATTAGACTTGGAAGCATGGTAGTGAACCGCCGCAAGACCCCCACCGTCTGGGTGGGCAAGGTGCCCAAAGGGGGCGACCATCCGGTCGTTGTGCAATCCATGACCAATACCGACACCGCCGACATCGAGGCCACCGTGGGCCAGGTCTGGGCGCTTGCCAGAGCCGGCTCTGAGGTCGTGCGTATGACGGTCAACAACGACGAAGCCGCCAAGGCCGTACCTGAAATCAAACGCAGGCTGGCCGACCTCGGGGTGGATGTGCCCCTGGTGGGCGATTTCCATTTCAACGGGCATATCCTGTTGCGTAAATACCCCGAGATGGCCCTGGCGCTGGACAAATACCGCATAAACCCCGGTACGGTGGGCAAGGGCAAGCAACAGGACCCCAACTTCAAAACCATGTGCGAGGTGGCGGTGGAGTATGGCAAGCCGGTTCGTATTGGGGTGAACTGGGGTTCGCTGGATGCGGGCTTGCTGGATGAAATGATGGACGCCAACGCCGCCCTGCCCGAACCCAAAGACGCCCACCAGGTTACGCTCGAGACCATTGTGGAGTCGGCGGTACGCAGCTACGAGTGGGCCCTCAAGTATGGCCTGACCGAAGACAAAATTATCCTCTCGGCCAAGATTTCCAACGCACCTGACTTGTGGTGGGTTTACCGCGAACTGGCCAAACGCACCAATGCCCCCCTGCACCTGGGGCTGACCGAAGCCGGCATGGGCGTGAGCGGTATCGTGACCAGCACGGCGGGCCTGGTTCCCCTGCTGGCCGAGGGCATTGGCGATACCATCCGGGTCTCCATTACCCCGGCTCCCGGCGAGCCCCGCACCAAAGAGGTGGAGGTGGCCCTGGAAATTCTGCAGTCCATAGGGGTACGCCAGTTCAGCCCCAGCGTGGCCAGTTGCCCCGGCTGTGGGCGCACCACAAGCACCTTCTTCCAGGAACTGGCTTTGCAGGTATCGAAGCGCCTGAGTGCCCAGATGCCGGTCTGGAAGACCCAGTACCCTGGGGTGGAAAACCTCAAGGTGGCGGTGATGGGGTGTGTGGTCAACGGCCCCGGCGAGTCCAAGCACGCCGACATTGGGATTTCACTGCCCGGCACCGGCGAGGCCCCTCGCGCACCGGTCTACATTGACGGACAGCTTGCCACCACCCTCAAGGGTGACCACATCGCCGAGGAGTTTATGGGGATGGTGGAGGAGTACATCCAGAAGCGCTTTGGCAAGCAGCCAGCCTAGCCATTTTGAGCCTCTTCGGCGAAAGGTTTGGAGTAGCCCCGTGACATTACGGCGGTATGCTGAGTACTGTTGTGGGTCATTACACTGCCGAGGTTCACTTTTTGTGTATAATGATGTTATGTACAAAGAATATCGTGTAGTCGTATTTGTGTATATCTTTCACGGCGTGTAAATGTTGTGCCACTGGCCTTTACAAAATAAACACGGTTTGCCCTACCCTGATAGCCAAGGAGGGATTACCGTGGAGACCACCCTGATTCAAACCAACAGCGCCCCAATGGGCCAGCACCCCAGCTCGAGCCGCCGTCTGACCCGCCCCGCCATGCTGATTCTGAGCCGCCCGCCAGTCAAAAGCTCGGTCAAGGCCATCTGGGATGGCTTCCGCATGAGCAAAGCCTGGGGTGAGGCCCTCGAGACCTACGACCTGCCCCACGAATAACCTGGCGAAATGTGTTGGCGGCGGGCCTTCCCCGCCGCTTTTTATTTCCGACCCGGCCTCAACCGATCCGCACGGTGGGTTCGTTGCCGGGTTTCCACTTGATGGTACAGCCAATGGCGTTGGCCTCGGTAACGGGCGGTTCCTGGCCCGCTACCAGCGCCGCCAGCACCCGATCCAGGGTGTGTTCCGTGACGGTAGTGGGGTCTTTGGGCGTGTCGTTCACCCGCCCGTGGTAGCGCAGCTTGCGGTTCTGGTCGAAGACGAACACTTCGGGGGTGCGAAGGGCTTTGTAGGCTTTGGCGGTCTCCTGGGTCTTGTCGAGCAGGTAGGGGAAGTTGAACTGGTGGGTCTGGGCAAAAGAGCGCATGACCTCCGGGGCGTCTTCGGGATAGCGCTCGTAGTCGTTGGAGTTGATGCCCGCGAAGGCGACCTTCCCCTGGTATTTGTGGGCCAGCGAAACAATCTCCTGGATGGAGCCCTTGACGTAGGGGCAGTGGTTGCATATGAACATCACCGCCAGAAAAGGTTCGCTGAAGGCCGAGAGCCTGACCACCTGGCCCGAAAGGTCGGGCAGGGCGGCGTCAATCAGGGGGCTCCCAAGGGGTAGCTGGTCGTACTGAAGCATGACATTATGCTAGCAAATTGCTGGCCAGAAACGATAAACCCGCCTTATGAAACCCGTAGCGAGTTTGGATACCAGTCCAGCCAGTCAGAAGGGGGCATGAAGGCCCCCAAAAACTGCGCCCGCCCGGTAAGTTCGACGACCTGTCCAGCGCCGATGAGCAGGGTATCGCCCCATGAGAGCGACCCTTCCTGCCATTCTGCCCCTCCCACAATCAAGGTCAGGAGCAAGAAACTCTCGTCGGGGGCGCGCAGGGTCTGTCTGCCGCGCAGGTGGTAGCGCTCGAGCACAAACGCCTCGCAGGCCAGCAAGATTTCCTTGTGATGGGCGGGGAGAGGGATCGGGTGGGGCAGCGGGGTGGGGGTTCGTTTGGCGACGTCCAGCCCTTTTTCCAGGTGCAGTTCGCGGGGCCGCCCATAGTCGTAGAGGCGGTAGGTCAGGTCGGAGCGCTGCTGTACCTCGTAGAGCAGCAGGCCGGGCCCCAGGGCGTGAATGGTGCCTGCGGGTACGGGGATTACCTGCTCGGAAACCACCCACTCCCGCCGAAGCCCGTCCCAGAGGGTACCGTCCTGGGCGGCCCTGGCCAGGTTTTCGCGGTTCATCGGCTCCCGCAGGCCATAGACTATTTCGCCCTCGCCCTCGAGGATGTACCAGGCTTCGGTCTTGCCGTGAAAACCACTGGCAGCTTCTACGGTGTGGGCGTAGGCATCGTCCGGATGTACCTGCACCGAGAGCCACTCGGCGGTATCGAGGAACTTGATAAGCAGGGGCAGCTCGAGGCCATACTTGCTATAAGCCACCTTGCCGATGAAGTCGGGGCCCAGTTCGGGCAGGGCATCGGCCAGGGTTCGGCCTGCCAACGGCTCCGAACGAATGGTGTTCTGGTCGTAGGCCAGCCAGAGTTCTCCAATGGGTTCCTCGCTTGAGAGACCCAGTCTTTCAGCCAGGCGCGTTCCACCCCAAACCCGGTGCACCGGCCTTGCTACCAGCCCAATGGCAGGAATGGTCGGCTTCATCCTGCCGATACTAAAGCCAAATCAAGCAAATCACCAGGCCATTTGAACCTCGAGTGCGCGTGAATCGAGGCCAAGAACCGGCACGCAGCATCTGGCTTTTATCGTTATCCCTTTCTCTCTCCCCTTGTGGGAGAGGGTGGCAACAACGCTGGCTAGTTTGGTGCTGCTTTTGCCAAATAAAACAATTCTGGCGGTAACCGCTGTCGCCGGGTGAGGGTTTGCAACGACAATGTTTATGCAAATGATAAGAGCCTGCACACAGCAACTACGATGAGGTCGTCCATGCTATTGGCGGTTACGCTGTCTGGCGCGGAGTCTACCCCGCTCTACCCACCCCTACCCGGTAGGGATGGACTTCGAGGTTAGGCCCATCTCGTTTCGGCGTTTTTACCAGGTAAGCGACTTTGCGTTTGACCCAGTTACAGGGCCTTTTCGGCTTTGACAAACGGCTTCCGGTGTTTAGACTATACCCAAGCCAAATGCCTTACGATTGCGTTTTACGCCAATGGCAGTCTGTAAAACTCCGCACGGGAAGTCCTCAGCCTCCCCTCGGTGCTCCGCAACTAAGGCGAGAGAAACTTTTGTCTGGTATCGATCTATGCCCAAGCCTGGTAATTCACTCACCCTGATTCCACCAGCCGCATTCAGGAGAACCCTTCAATGCGTATACTAGCGCTCTCCGACCAGATTCACCCCTTCATCTATCAGGAGCGCTTTCCCAACAATCTGCCCCCCTTTGAGCTCGTACTCATGGCGGGTGATTTACCGGGTAGCTACATCGAGTTTGTAGCGACCAAGGTTCGGGTACCGGTGGTCTATGTGCACGGCAACCACAAAGAAGAATACGTACAGGACTATCTGGGCAACCTGACCGCGCCGGGCGGTGCCATCAAGGCCCACGGGCGCATCGTGGAGGTGGCGGGCCTGCGGATTGCAGGCTGGGGGGGCTGCCCCCGCTACAACAACCGCGATATTGGGCAGTACAACGAAGCCGAAGCCCAGAGCCGTTTTTTATCGTGGTATCCGGTGCTGATGGGCCGCCGCCTGTTGAAGGGACATGGGGTGGATGTTCTGCTCACCCACGCCCCACCCCCTGGCCCCCATGCAGGCAAAGACTTCGCCCACCGGGGCAGTACCGCGCTGGGGCTATTCCACCGCCTCTACCGCCCCAGAATTCATGTCCACGGTCACATCCACCTGTACGAGGCCCAGCCCAAACGTGAATACACCAGCCCCGAGGGGGTACGGGTCGTCAATGCCTTCGAGTACACTCTGATTGAGCTATGAACATTCCCGGAAGCCTTTGCGTGATCAGCGGGGCCAGCAGCGGCATTGGCAAAGCCAGTGCGCTCGAGCTCGCCCGGCGCGGCGCCCGGGTGGTGCTGGTAGCCCGACGGGCGCAGACCCTGGAACAGCTCGAGGGTCAAATACGTGCTTCAGGCGGGCAGGCCTGGGCCTTTCCCGCCGACCTCAGCCAGCCCCGGGAGGCCCTGCGCCTGGGTGAGTGGGTGCTGCAAGAGCTGGGTACGCCAGACATCCTGATTCACAGCGCCGGGGCCGGCGAGTGGCGCTTCCTGGACGAAACCCCCCTCGAGGACCTTCAGCGCCTGATGGACACCCCGTACTTTGCGGCGGCCTACCTGACGCGGGTCTTTCTGCCCGCCATGTTGCAGCAAAACCGGGGGTTTATTCTTTCGGTCTGCTCACCGGCCAGCCGGCTGGTCTGGCCGGGGGCGACTGGCTATATCGCTGCCCGCTGGGCCCTGAACGGCTTCACCGAAGCCCTGCGCGCAGACCTTTACTACACCAAACTCCAGGTGTGTGCTTTTTTTCCGGGCAAAATCAGCGACTCCGAGTACTTCACCCGCAACACCGATACCGAGCGTCGCATCCCCCGGATTGGGCGCTTGATTCCTGAAATTACCTCGCAGCAAGCGGCCCTGGGCATTGTGCGGGCCCTCGAGCAGGATGCCCGAATGATGTTTGTGCCCTGGCAGTTACACGCCTTCGACCTGCTGGCCCGCTGGTTTCCCCGCATTGCCGAGCACCTGGCCTGGAGGACCGGAGCCAGGCGGAGGGACGTCTAGGGGCTACCGATTTTTCTCCTTCCATGCCTCGTAGCTAATCCGGGGCATCTCGAACAGGTCGGTGGTGCGCACATACCCTCCGCGGCCTCCCATGCGTCCAATCAGGCCAAGCTCGGCGGTCTTCAGGTGCAGCTTTTTCACGTCAGCCAGCAGGTGTTCCTGGACAAAAGCCCCCAGCACCTCGCCAATCACCAGGCGGTTGCGGCCAACCTCGAGCACCGAATGCAGCCTGCACTCGAACCCCGCCGGAGCCTGGGCCAGCCTGGGAACAGGCACGTGCACCGAGGGGGCGGTTTGCAACCCGGCCACCTCAACCTCGCTAATCTCCTCTGGGAACTCGGTGGCGGTCAGGTTCATAGCTTCGGCCAGGGGCTCGCTCACCAGGTTGACCACAAAAGCACCACTGCGTTTGATGTTGGCCGCGGTGTCTTTGGGGCGCTCTGGGTGGTTGCCCACGCCGATGACCAGCAAAGCCGGGTCAGAGCCCATGGCATTGAAGAAACTGAAGGGAGCGGCATTGACCTGGCCGCCTGCCCCCAGGCTGGTCACCCAGGCAATGGGACGCGGCACGATCAGCCCGGTCAGGAGCTTGTAGCGCTCCTGGGGGTGCAGTTGGGCAAAGTCGAAGTCCATAGACCCAGTCTAGGGCGGTTTGCAGTTTGAACCAAGGGAGAGGGAGTTTATGTGGATTCGGCAGTAACGCCAAACGTCCGTTGGCTAAGGGCAACCAACTCGCCTCCTAGCAAGAGCAAACGCCCCCGTCGGCTAAAGGCATCTCACGTTGGTTAACAAAGCTCTTCACCGACATGACCGTCCATCCAGGCGATCCTAGCTCTCTTCATGGCAGAGTTTTCTTGAAGACGGAGGCGCTCAATATTTGAAGAGCGCACTACTGGCCTGGAGTCGGGGCGCTGGACGAGTCCTGTGCATCATCCTGGGCTTGACTCGAGGTTACCGAAACCTGCTCTGGGGATTGCTCCGGTAGAGGTGTTGCATAGGGAATGGCCGGCAGCCTTTGCGTAAGCTGAGCCCGGACGGGCTCGAGCCAGGCGGGCAGGCGCAGGCTGGTCCCGAGGCGCTCAAAGGGTTCGTCGTAGGTAAAGCCAGGCGTATCGGTGGCAATCTCAAACAACACCCCTCCCGGCTCGCGAAAGTAAATGGAGCGGAAGTACTGGCGATCCTGCACCGCCGTCACCCGAACCCCCTGGCGCTGGAGTTGCTCACGCAGGGCTTGCTGGGTTTCATCGTCCGGTACACGAAAGGCAACATGATGTACCGTACCCACGCCCCCTTTGGCGGCCATGAACTGGCCGGTTTCGCGCACCTCGATACGGCCCCAGGAGGGTTCTTCCACAGACGGGCCCAGATAGGTAATGGTGTCCACCTGACCCAGCACCCGGTACCCCAGCTCCTCGAGCAGCTGCACCGAAGGTTCTGCCCGCAGCACCCACATCTGCGCTGCAAAAATACCCCGAATGGCATATTCCTCCGGTACCGGGGCCAGGGCCCAGTATTGAATGGTGGATACGCTGGAAGCCGCTACGAGCTCTACTGCAATACCATCGGGGTCCCGGAGGGTGAGTACCTTGACTTCTTCCAGACCGCTGGGGCCGACAATTTCGCGGCGCTGGGGGCCTTCATACCCAACCCCCTTTTCCATCAGGCGGTGCATCCAGTAGCCCAGGCTTTCCAGGGGAATGGCCAGGCTGATAATCGCCACCTGATGTACCCCCGCCCGTCCGGCCAGGGCCCGCTGCCAGGGGAAAAAGGTCAGGATGGTGCCGGGCTGGCCCAGCCCATCGCCATAGTAGAAGTGGTAGGTTTCGGGGTCGTCGAAGTTGACCGTTACCTTGACCAGGCGCAGCCCCAACACCCCGGTATAGAACTCCAGGTTGCGCTGCGGGTGGCCTGCCATCGCGGTGATGTGATGAATTCCTGTGACTTTGCGCATCAAGGATGCCTCAAAAACGCAGCCATGCCGGTGGCTTGGGGAAAACCTGGGCGTTGCTATGTACTAAGCCTCCCGTTGGGCCTGCCGAGCACTGCGTTCACCAGAATACCGCCCGGTTTCCCAAAAGCTGTGTAAATCAAGACCATGAGCGATTCAGGGCAAATGCAGCAGGCCCTGCCAACCAAAGCACTAATAACCAGGGGGCAACCTCGAGGTTGCCCCCACCAGGCAAACGGCATCAGGCTGCAACCGCGGACTGCTCGGCAACCGCCTGTACCTCGATGGTGAACCGAACCTCTTCCCCCACCAGCAAAGCCCCTAGCTCGAGTACCTGGTTCCAGGTCAGGCCCCAGTCCTTGCGGTTGAGAACGCCGGTAGCGGTCGCTCCAGTGCGGGTCAGACCCCAGGGGTCTTTGACCGGGGCGCTGAGTTCGGCCTCGAGCACCACCGGCTTGGTGACGTTGCGTATGGTCAGATCGCCGTGAATTCGGTACTGATTTCCGCCCAGGGCTTCAATCTGGGTGCTCACAAAGCGAAGCTCGGGGTACTGCTCGGCGTCCAGGAAATCGGGGGAGCGCAGGTGGGCATCGCGCTGGGCCTCGCCGGTCTCGATGCTGGCCGCATCAATCGTGACCTCAATTTTGCTGGGCACGCCCTGCTCGCTGGCCTGAATGCTGCCTGCAATCTTTTTGAATTGGCCGCGAACGGTGAAGATACCCATGTGCTTGACGGCAAAAGCGACGGTGGTGTGGCTGCTATCGAGTTTCCAGTTCATTGTTGTTCTCCTTGGGTCTGATCCGGGTTTATAACTTCAGACCAACAAGCGCATAGTATTTCATAGCAATATGTATTGTCAAGCGTTAGGGCAAAGAAAGTAAATATGCTAAAATGACAACGACATGGCT
Organism: Meiothermus sp. CFH 77666; assembly: GCF_017497985.1. Classification (NCBI taxonomy): domain Bacteria; kingdom Thermotogati; phylum Deinococcota; class Deinococci; order Thermales; family Thermaceae; genus Meiothermus; species Meiothermus sp. CFH 77666. The sequence continues at coordinate 13,358 of NZ_JAGDFV010000033.1, read as the reverse complement.
AGGCCTATTACCTCTGAAACCTCTGAAGTAGACCACAGCTTTTGTCCGGTCTACGAAGCCATTAATGTCTTGCAGGAAAAATGGACTTTGCATATCATTCGCAGCTTGTTGGATGGCCCCAAAGGTTTTAACGAGCTTTCCAGGGCTGTAGGCGGCTGCAATCCGGCTACCCTGGCTCAGCGGGTAGAAAAGCTCGAGCATCTGGGCATCATCTCCAAGACCATCCACTCCACCATGCCTCCGCGCACCAGCTACGCCCTGACCGAGGCCGGGCAAGCCTTGCAGGCAGTAATCGAAGCCATAGACCGCTGGGGGCGACGGTATTTGCTGGAGCCCGCCGCTCAGTAGCAATCAAGATTTGTAGGGCGCTCAGGTCTGTAGCCTGGGCTAACATTTGCCTTAATGTTTTGGGGTGGCCTTTTTGTAGAACAATACCTATTTTGCGTTAGTTGCAATCGTGTTGCAACTTCCCTCGAGCTCTGTTCAATTTACTGGATTTTTTTCCGAAACGACCATATGGTCGCTTTGTAATGCTGATATACCTGATCTGGAAAAAGCACGCGTACCCTTTAAGCATGATTAAAACTGCGGAAAAACCCCTTGAGGCTGTACTCGAGTTGTTAGGTCAGCGGGGGGTATACACTATTCTGCGCTCGCTCCAAGGCGGCTCCATGCGATTTGGCGCATTGCAGCAAGTCACCAGCCTACCCCCACGAACCCTATCGCTACGACTAAAGGAACTCGAGGAGCTGGGTCTGATTCGCCGAACCGAGTACCACGAAGTACCCCCACGGGTAGAGTACGCCCTTACCCCAGTGGGGCAGTCTCTTCAACCGGCCCTCGAGGCCCTTGCGATTTGGCAAGAAAAGGTGAGTTAGGGCTGAAGAAAAGCCAAAAAAAGACCCCGCTCATCTATAAGCGGGGTTTGGGTACGCGCCAGGAATTACGTGCCTAAGTGTGAAGGGGTTTGCAACGGCGCGGCCTCGTGAATCACCCTTTCTCAACGCGCTACGTTTCTATGTGGAGATACTTAGTCCAGTGCGATGCTCAGCTTAAGAAGCAAACCAATCGCACTAAAGTCTCCACCTGAACCAGCGCTAAGTTCTCCTTGCACGTACATCTTCTCACTCAAGTTATAGAGCGCTCCAGCGTACAAGCCACCCCAGCCCGCGGAAGGAAGCAGAGTGAAGGACGTACCCCCATACAGGGTCAAATCGCCTGCATAGTAGTCTAGTTCAATATAGGGGATGGATAGCCCGTAGCCGACGCTAGTCGAGGGAACCAAGGAGATCGGGAAGGCAAGCTGCAAACGCGAGAGCAACTCGAGGCTCTCGGAGAGCTTGTAAGACAGGTCAAGCCCGGCTCGGGGGGAAAGGCTCACTGAGAAGTCAACCGGCGAAGGCACAAAGCTCACACCAATAGGAACGTTCAGACGGGCAAACGCTGCCACGTTAAGCGCCTTGTCATCTACCAGTACCACACGGTAGCGCAGGTAGGGGGTAACCGTCGCACCCAGACCGAAAGCTGGGGTGAGGGTAGTGTCCAAGGATGCATCTACACCCCAGCGAAGATTGGGAGCAAAGTCTTGTTTGTAGGTGGCCTCGAGTGCAGCCGAAACACTGAACTGAGCAAAGGCAGGAGCGGCAAGGACAAAAAGAGCAACTACAGCAAAGAAAAGTTTTTTCACAAGAACAACCTCCTGCGGGTGAAAATATCATTAGAGTTCTATTTGTGCAAGTGCTAACAAGCCCCGGTTCATCACTTCTCATAGTGATTTTTGCGTTCAGAACAAGGTTTCCTGCGTTAATCACAGCGTCACATAGCATTACCGACTGATTAAGACTTCAGCCTTCTGTGTGGAATCAACTGAATAGCAAAACACCCAACCCCAAGGGGCTGGGTGTTCTATATAGAGCCGGGTTTAGAAGTCCATGTCGCCGCCCATGCCGCCGGCGGGTGCGGCGGGGGCTTTCTTCTCTTCGGGCTTCTCGGCCACCACGGCCTCGGTCATGAGGATCAGCGAGCCGATGGAAGCAGCGTTCTGCAGAGCGGTGCGGGTGACCTTGGCCGGGTCTACGATGCCCCACTCCATCATGTCGCCGTACTCGCCGGTAGCAGCATTGAAGCCGTAGTTCTTCTCCTTCTTGCTCAGGATGTTGTTCACCACCACGCTGCCCTCGTAACCGGCGTTGGCAGCAATCTGGCGGGCGGGTTCTTCGATGGCCCGCAGCACGATCTTGGCGCCGGTGGCTTCATCGCCCTCGAGTTCCTTGAGCAGGTTCTTGATGGCAGGCACAGCGCGCAGCAGGGCCACGCCACCGCCCGGCACGATGCCTTCCTCCACTGCAGCGCGGGCGGTTGAGAGGGCATCCTCGTAGCGGTGTTTCTTCTCCTTGAGCTCGGTTTCGGTAGCAGCCCCCACGCGGATTACCGCCACCCCACCGGCCAGCTTGGCCAGGCGCTCTTGCAGCTTCTCCTTGGCGTATTCGCTATCGGAGGTCTCGAGCTCCTTCTTGATGCCGTTGATGCGGGCCTCGATGTCTTCCTTCTTGCCCTTGCCGCCCACCACGGTGGTCTCGTCCTTGTTGATGCGGACGCGCTCGGCGCGGCCCAGCATGGAGAGGGTGGCGTTTTCCAGCTTGAAGCCCAGCTCCTCGCTGATTACGGTGCCGCCGGTGATGGCTGCCAGGTCTTTGAGCATCTCCTTGCGGCGATCGCCGAAGCCCGGAGCCTTGACAGCCGCGATGTTCAAGGTGCCACGCAGGCGGTTGACCACCAGGGTAGCCAGGGCCTCACCCTCCACGTCCTCGGCGATAAGCAGCAGGGGCTTACCGGTCTGGGCCACCTGCTCCAGCACGGGAAGCAGCTCGCGTACGTTGGAGACCTTCTTCTCGGTGATCAGGATGTAGGGGTCGTCGAGCTGGGCCTCCATGGCGTCGGGGTTGTTGACGAAGTAGGGGGAGATGTAGCCCTTGTCGAACTGGTACCCCTCCACAAAGTTGAGCTCGGTGTCCAGGCTCTTGGACTCCTCGACGGTGATGACCCCCTCACGGCCCACCTTCTCCATGGCGTCGGCGATCAGGTTGCCGATCTCGGCGTCGTTGTTGGCCGAGACGCTGGCCACTTCAAAGATGGCCTTGCGGTCGTTGACGGGCACAGCCAGCTCCTGGATGCTCTTGACCGCCACCTCTACGGCCTTTTCAATGCCGCGCTTCAGCGCCAACGGGTTGGCCCCCGCAGCCACGTTGCGCAAACCCTCGCGCACGATGGCCTGGCCCAGCACGGTGGCGGTGGTGGTGCCGTCACCGGTGATGTCGTTGGTCTTGGAGGCGATCTCGATCATCAGCTTGGCGCCGATGTTCTCTAGATGATCCTCCAGCTCCACCTCTTTGGCTACGCTCACCCCGTCTTTGGTGATGGTGGGGCTACCGAACTTCTTCTCCAGCACCACATTGCGGCCACGGGGGCCCAGGGTTACCTTCACGGCGTTGGCTACCGCGTTCATGCCGCGCTCGAGGCCGCGGCGGGAGGCTTCATCAAAAACCAGCATTTTTGCCATGGTTGTGCTCCTTTCTGTTTTGCGTATAGCAAATAGCTAATAGCCTTTTGGGGTTTTTGCCATTGACTATGGACTATCCGCTATCGGCTCTTATTTACATCACTGCCAGCAGGTCACGCTCGGAGAGGATGATGTACTCTTCCCCGTCAATCTCGATCTCGGTACCGCCGTACTTGGCGAAGACTACGGTATCCCCCTGCTTGACTTCCAGGGGCAGCTTGGTTCCGTTGTCCAGCACCCGCCCGCTACCCACGGCAATCACCTTACCCTTCTGGGGTTTTTCCTTGGCAGTATCGGGCAGCACGATGCCACCTTTGGTCTTGGCTTCTTCTTCGATGCGCTTGACCACCACACGGTCACCGAGGGGTCTGAGCATGGTTGCTGTTGCCATAGAGACTTCCTCCTTTTGAGCTGATTGACAGTCGTGGGTTTAGAGTGTCAACCCGGAATGATATTATTCCGGCTTATCCATGAGAATGTCAAGAGGGCTAGGCTACAAGACCCAAAACACTTGAGTCTTCTAATATCAAGTTCTGAGCCGGGACTATACTAGAAAAGTGCGCTGGAGTGGTCTATTTCGATACCTAGCCTGGATAGTCGGACTGCTGGTACTGTCCATTCCCCTCCTTGTATTCGGAATCAATGCCTGGGTGGAGCGCTCGAGCCAGCCTTGGCTTTACACAAACCTCAATCAGGTTCCCTACAACCGGGTGGGGCTGGTGCTGGGTACCGGCCCCACCACCGTTCGCGGCAAGCCCAACCCCTACTTTGTGGGCCGCATCCAGGCCGCCGCAAGGCTGTACCAGGCCAGAAAAGTTGATTACCTGCTGGTGAGCGGGGACAACAGCAGTCCCTACTACGACGAGCCCTCGGCCATGCGCGAGGCCCTTATGGCCCTGGGGGTTCCCAAGGAGCGCATCTACCGCGACTATGCCGGTTTTCGTACCCTGGACTCGGTGGTACGGGCCAGGGAGGTTTTTGGGGAGCAACGCTTCACCATCATCTCGCAGCAGTTCCACAACCAGCGGGCGGTGTTTATTGCCCGGTATCGGGGCCTCGAGGCCATTGGCTATAACGCCCCGAACCCGCCCGAGGGGTTCAACTCCAACACCCGCTTCCGCGAACCGCTGGCCCGGGTGCAGATGGTGCTGGACCTGCTCTTGAACCGACAACCCAGGTACCTGGGAGCACCGATTCGGATTGGAATAGACCCTAGTCAGTAGTTCGGCGCTGTCTTCTGGCCTCGTAGAGCATCAAGGCCGCCGTAACCGAAACGTTCAGGCTATCGGCCTGGCCTTGCATGGGAATCCGAACCTTCAGTCTGGCCCGCTTCAGCCACCCCTCACCCAGCCCGGTGTGCTCGGGCCCCAGCACAATGGCCACCGGCCCCCGCAAGTCGGCATCCCAGTAAACCTGGTCGGTGTGGGGGGTGGTGGCTACCAGGGGCATCTGGTGCTCTTCCAGCCAGTCCAGCACTGCCTGTTCTGGAGCCGCAAAGGTGGGCAACGAAAAAACCACCCCGGTGGAGTTGCGAATCACCTGGGGGCTGTAGATGTCCACCCCGCCCACCACCAGCACCGCATCGGCCCCGGCGGCGTCGGCCGAGCGCAGCAGGGCTCCCAGGTTGCCGGGTTTTTCCAGCCCCACCGCCACCAGCAGCAGGGCGTTTCGGGGAGGCTTGAAGCCAGCCAGGGAAGGACTGGGCATTCGGCCCACCGCCACCACACCCGCCGGGTTCTCCCGGGTGCTGAGCTTTTTTAGCACCGGCTCGGAGACTTCCACCACGTGCGCCGGTTCGAACCTCTCGAACTGAATCAGACGCGCCTCGTCGGGATCGAGGTGTTCACCGCAGTAAAGCTCTACCAGTTCGATGCCTGAGGCCAGGGCCCGCTCGAGTTCCCTCGAGCCCTCTATCAAAAATAGCCCGGTTCGCTCGCGCTCTTTGCGCTCCTTGAGAAGTGCGGCAGCCTTGATGCGTGGGTTGGCGGGGGAGGTAATGCGCATGCGCCCATCTTAGTGGGGCAGCAAAAGCCGGAGGTAAGCCCGGATCTGCTGGTAGTCGAAGGTATAAACCGAGCCGTTGGGGGTGGTTATCTCGAGCACATCGCCCCCATCCTCCACCACCCGGCGCAGCAGCAAGAGGCCGGAGGGGTTGTAGAGCTCGACCTGGGCCGCGCGGTAAGCGCCCTCGAGGCGGGGGCTGCGGCGGGCTACGCCATAGGGCGAGATGTGCACTTCTGGCACCTCAACGGCCTCGTGCGACCAGGCCGACTCGTGGGGGTCGAGCAGGTCGTCTTCCTCCAGGTGCACGAAACCTTCGGCCAGCTCGAGCGCCGAGAGCCAGAGCACCTCCTCCCCCACCCCATCCGACAAAACCAGCTTGAGGTTGTCGTAGTTGTTGTCGTCTTCCAGGTGGGCGAAAAAGCCCTCGGGAGGTTTCATGGTTTCAGTTTACGACGGCTTTTTATGTCAAACGTCCCTGCAAGGCCCGGCTTGTTTTTACTTCGCACAGAGGGCCGCGCCGTAGGCGGTGGCCAGTCCAGGCAGGCGGGGAATGAGGGGCCGGGGCTCAATCTGGTAAAAGTACCAGACCCGCTCAAACGCCTGGCGCATGGGCTTCAGGTCGGGCAGATGCCCCACAATCACAATCTGCGGCAGGCCGGCAGCCTGTGCGGCGTTGATAGCAATCATGGCGATCACCTGCCCCACCAGCGTCACCAGGCCCGCCGCCAGATCCTCGCGGCTGGGGTTCACCCCTTCTACCAGCCGACCAAGGTTCACGGCGGTGGCATCGGGCGGCAGGTGACCAATACCCCCCCCAATCACGTCCACCAGCGTGGAGTCCACGGCGCTGGGGTTGCCCGCTTCAGCCAGACGGGCCACCTCGAGCGGATCCGAAGTGCCCAGGAGCAGCCGGGACAAACCCAGCAGGGTGCCGCCCCCCACCGCCGAGCCGGTGAAGTGCTGGGCTTCGGCTCCTCGAGCAGCAATCATGGCCGTACCAGTGCCTGCCGAGACCACCAGGGCTTCGGTCAGGCCGGACAGGGCCAGCGCCCCCCGCCCCACTGCCTGGGCCTCGCCGATTTTCTGTATGGCCAGCCCTTCAAAGGTATCCGGCAGGTGGCGCGACAGACCTCCGGCGCTGGCAACGGCCCCCAGTTCAGAGGGCCGCACGTCCAGGTGCTGGAGCACCCCAAATAGCGCCTCCGGGCTGGCGGGGCCGGTTTTTAGGGTCTGGTGGGCCAGAATCTGGTCGTTTTCCACCAGCACCACATCGGTATTGGAGAGGCCAAAGTCTACGCCAAGTTTCCGCATGAGACACAGAATAACCTGAGAGAAAAGGGTGCCGATAGCGGATAGCCGATGGCCCAGGCTTTTATGGTTTTCCCCTTTCCCTCTCCCCTTGCGAGAGAGGATGGCGATACCGCCGGCTGGTTTGGGGCTCCTTTTGCCAAATAAAACCATTCTGGCGGTAACCGCTGCCGCCGGGTGAGGGGTTGCAACGACGATGCCCAGGCAAATGACAAGAGCCTGCCGATGGTCTACGGCTGCTGGCGAACTGGCCCCAGCCCCCGCAAGACCTCGCGCACCCCACGCAGGCGGGTCTGGAGCAAAGACCGGGCCAGGGAGCTATCCAGGGCACAGTTGGCGGGGCGGGGCTCCGGGAAGTCGGCACGGCGCTGTGCGGGCAGCCGGGCCGGGTCGCGCCCGTGTAAGGGGGCGATCAGCCGACCAAACTCGAGCCGGCTCAGCACCTCGGCGCCCCCCAAGTGCAGCACCCCCTGAAAGTTGAGCGAAACCAGCTCCCATAGGGCCTGGGCCAGATCCTCCACAAACACGAAGGAGCGGTACTCGTCCACAAAAAGCCCCCCGGCCCGCTTTCCATCGGCAATCTCCAGCACCATCTGGCTGGTCACGTCCAACGGGTTCAGACCCCAGATGAGCGAGGTGCGGACAAGGGTTGCTTCGGGCAGGATGGCCTGCACCCGCCGCTCGGCCTCGAGCTTGGCCCGGCCATACGGGGTGATGGGATTCGGCAGCGCCGACTCGGCATAGGGCGGGCGCTCGCCGTCGAACACCTGGTCGGTAGAGAGGTGGATGAGCCGTGCACCCAGCTTCGCGCAAGCCTGGGCCACGTGGGCACTGCCCTGCACCGTAATGGCCTCGAGCGCCTCCGGGCCAGCTTTGCTGTAGGCGGTGTGAATGACCACCGCCGGGCGAAACCGGGCCAGGGTGGCCTCTACCGCCTTTGCATCCCGAATATCCAGCCGAACCCACTCCACCCCCGGCAGCGCAGGAGCGCCGCTAACGTAGCTGGCCCCCAGCACCCAGGGCTGGCCGGGCCGCTGGCGCAAGAGCGCGGAACCCAGGTATCCGGTTCCCCCTGTTATAAAAACACGCATCCCGACAGCATATCGAAATCCTGGGAATCTTATACTTTACATTTTATAGCACTTTGGATATTATGAGACCATGACACCAACCCCTACCCTGTCGCTGACCGGCCTGACCCTGCGGGTGCAGAACCTCGAGCGCCAACTGGCCTTCTACCAGGGCTTGCTGGGCCTCGAGGTTCTTCGCCAGCAGGGCCCCCAGACCGACCTGGCCCCTGCAGGCGGAAAATTCACCCTTACCCTGTTGCACGAGCCCACCGCTCCCCTGCGCCCCCAGCCCACCCTGGGGCTCTACCACTTTGCTTTGCTGCTGCCCAGCCGGGCCGCTCTGGCCGCTATTTTCCGGCGGCTGGTGGAGGCCCGCTACCCCCACTTTCAGGGCGCCTCCGACCACGGCGTCTCGGAGGCCCTCTACCTGGCCGACCCCGAGGGCAACGGGCTCGAGCTCTACCGCGACCGGCCCCGGCTCGAGTGGCCCTTCCGGGACGGGCGGCTGGCCATGGTTTCGGAGCCGCTTGACCTGGAAGCCCTTCTTGCCGAAGCCAAGCACAGCCAGCCGCTCGACCCAGAGACCACCCTGGGGCATCTGCACCTTCACGTGCGCGAACTGGACGAAGCCCAGACGTTCTACGAGGGGCTGGGCCTGGAGCTGATGCAGGGCGACTACCCCGGCGCCCGCTTCCTGGCCGCCGATGGCTACCATCATCACATTGGCATCAACCTGTGGGCGCGGGGCCGCACCGCCCCCGCAGACGCTACCGGACTGCTTGCCTACCAGATCGCCCTCCGGGGCCGGATCCCCCAGACCCTTACCGACCCGGTCGGCGCACAGGTACAGGTTGTGCCCCTATAGCCCGTACTCCACCGGGTAGCCCACCTCGGCAAAGGCTGCCGGGTAGCGCACGATGCCCCGGTACGCGGGGGTGTAAGCCGAGAGCGGTTTGGCCATGTATTCCTCGGGGGCTACCGCAAACGGCGGGCGGATGCCCAGTTGCTCCGAGGGCACAAAACCGAAGCGGGGGTAGTAGTGGGCATGGCCCCGCACCAGCACCAGCGGCGCCCCCAGGGCTTCCAGCCGCGCCAACCCGGCTTCCACCAGGTGTTTGCCCGCCCCCAGGTTTTGAAACGCTGGATGCACCGCCAAAGGGGCCAGCACCACCCCCTTCCGCATGATGCCGGTTTCATCCTGCAACCCCACCTCGCTAAACAGAATGTGCCCTACGGGCTCACCCTCCACAACCGCCACCAGCGATAGCTCGGGCCGGTAAAAGGGCGACTGGCGCACCAGGGCCACCACCCGGGCTTCCCGTGGACCCCCAAAGGCCAGGGTGTGGATTTGCTCCACCCGTGCGTATTCCTCCGGGCGTTCGGGTCGGATTTCCACAGCCCCCACCATACCCCAGAACAGCACAAAAGTGGATAAGGGTCGGTTCCTTTAGTAGATTGAAACCGTGACAACCTTCCGCAAAGAAGATTTCGGCCCCGGTTTTCTGTGGGGTGTCGCTACGGCGGCCTATCAGATTGAAGGCGCGGTAAACGAGGACGGGCGCAGCCCTTCCATCTGGGACACTTTCTCCCACACCCCCGGCAAGGTCAAAACCGGCGAAAACGGCGATGTGGCCTGCGATTTCTACCACCGCTACCCCGAGGATATTGCCTTCATCCGCGAGATGAACATGCAGGTTAACCGTTTCTCGCTGGCCTGGCCACGCATTTTGCCGGATGGAACGGGCAAAGTGAACCCCAAAGGGTTGGACTTTTACCACCGGGTGATAGACCGCACCCTCGAGCTCGGTCTGCAACCCTGGGTCACGCTCTACCACTGGGACTTACCGCAGGTACTGGAGGACAAAGGGGGCTGGACCAACCGGGACATCGTGGGGTGGTTTGCCGAGTATGTGGAGGTGTGCAGCAAAGCCTTCGGCGACAAGGTCAAACACTGGATGGTGCTCAACGAGCCCACGGTTTTTACCGCGCTGGGCTACATGCAGGGCACCCATGCCCCAGGCCGCAAGGGCTTTGGCAACTTTTTGCCCGCCATCCACCACGCCGCCCTAGCCCAGGCCGAAGGGGGGCGCGTTCTGCGCACCCACGTGCCGGACGCCCAGATTGGCACCACCTTCTCGGCCTCTTATGTACAGCCTGCCGGCCCTACCTGGCTCAGCCGGATGGCCGCCGCCAACTACGACGTGATCGCCAACCGACTCTTCCTCGAGCCGGCCCTGGGGCTCGGCTACCCCTGGAAAACCATGCCCTTTTTGCGTCTGTTGCAGCGCTACATCCGCCCCGGCGATATGGAGAAGCTGGCCTTCGACTTCGACTTTATCGGCCTGCAGACCTACTTCCGCCAACTGGTTCGCTTCGACCTCTTTACCCCAGGCACCTGGGGTCAGGAGATTCCGCACGGCGAGCGCGGCAGCGGGGAGCTGACCGAGATGGGCTGGGAGGTCTGGCCGGAGAACATCTATCGCTTGCTCAAGCAGTTTGCCGCCTACAAAGGTGTGCGGCGTATCATCGTCACTGAAAACGGGGCGGCCTTCCCCGACGCGGTAGAAGATGGGCGCGTGCACGACCCCAAACGGATTCAGTTCATCCAGGCCCACCTGGCCCAGTTACTGCGGGCCAAACAGGAGGGGGTGCCGGTGGAGGGCTATTTTTACTGGAGTCTGCTGGACAACTTCGAGTGGGCTGAGGGCTACAGGCCGCGTTTTGGGCTGGTATACGTGGACTACCCCACCCAGCGCCGTATTTTGAAGGACAGCGGGCGCTGGTTCCGCGACTTCCTGGCCGACTGACCGCAGGGTCAGTTTGTGGGTAGAATGGCCCAGATGAGTGCCCTACCCAAAAGAACCGAACTACCCAGGGAGCAAACCTGGAACCTCGAGGCCCTCTTTGCCTCGGAGGCCGAGTGGCGCACGGCGCTCGAGGAGGCCGCCCGTGCCGTGGAGGAGGTCAAGCCTTTTGCCGGACGACTGGGGGAATCGCCCCAGCTTCTGCTGCAAGCCCTGCAAACCTACGAAACGCGCATGTTGCAGGCCATGAAGGTTTTTCAGTACGCCTCTTTGAACCTCGCTACCGATGGCGCCAACCCCGCCTTCACCCGCATGGTCGGCGAAGCCCGCGCGGTGGTCACGCGGCTGGCCGCAGCTGGTGCCTACCTCGAGCCGGAGATTCTAAGCATTCCAGCGGAAACCCTGGAGCGCTTCATGCAGAGCGAGCCTGCCCTGGCGGTCTACCGGCACTACTTTGAAGCATTGCAGACCCGTCAGCCCCACGTCCGCAGCGAGGAGGTCGAGGCCGTGCTGGCCGCCGTCTCCGACCCTCTGGGGGGGCACGCCGCTACCGCCTATGCGGCCACCAACGCCGACATGCAGTTTAGGCCCGTAACGCAGGAAGGTGAGCACCTCCCGGTCTCTCACAGCACCATCGGTGAGCTGCTGGTACACCCCAGCCCCGCCGTTCGCAAGGCCGCCTGGGAGTCCTATGCCGATGGACACCTGGCTTTCAAAAACACCCTGGCCGCCACGCTCCAGGGCAGCGTCAAGAGCTTTGCATTTCAGGCCCGCACAAGGAGCTACAAAAGCAGCCTCGAGATGGCCCTGGCCGTGAGTCGCACCTGCGGCGACAACATCCCCCGGGCCGTTTACGACAATCTGCTGGCCACCTTCCAGGCCAACCTACCCACCTGGCACCGCTTCTGGCGCATTCGTAAGAAAGCAATGGGCGGCCAGCTTCACAGCTACGACGTACCCATCTACGACGCACCCGCGCCGCTGGTGCCAAGCCCCAAGATAACCTTCTGGGAGGCCGCCGAGACCATCTGCCGGGGCATGGAACCACTCGGACAGGAATACGTAGAGCCCATGCGGCGGGGGCTGTTTGAGGAGCGCTGGGTGGACTGGGGGCAGAACCAGGGCAAGCGGGCCGGGGCCTTCTCCTCGGGGCTCAAGGGCACCTTTCCCTATATTTTCATGAGCTGGTCCGACGACCTGTTTTCAATGAGTACGCTGGCCCACGAGCTCGGCCACTCCATGCACAGCTACTTCACCCGCAAAACCCAGCCCATCATCTATGCCCGCTACAGCCTCTTCATTGCCGAGGTAGCCTCCAACTTCAACCAGGCCCTGGTGCGGGCCATGCTGCTGCGCGAGGCCCAAACCCCCGAATACAAATTGGCGGTGTTGGAGGAGGCTTTTGCCAACTTCCACCGCTACCTGTTTGTGATGCCCACCCTGGCCCGCTTCGAGCAGGAACTGTACACCCGCATCGAAAAAGGCGGCGCCCTGACCGCACCCTTCCTGATAGAGCGTCTGGCCGAACTCTTCGCCGAGGGCTATGGCGGTGAAGTAGAACTGGACAAAGAGCGGCTGGGCGCGGGCTGGATGCATTTCTCGCACCTGTATAGCCCCTTTTATGTGTACCAGTACGCCACCGGCATTGCCGCCGCCAACGCGCTGGCAAGGGATGTGCTCGAGCAGGGCGAACCCGCGGCCCGGCGCTACCTGGACTTCCTGAAGGCGGGCGACTCGGTCTACCCGCTGGACGCGCTCAAAATCGCAGGGATTGACATGCACAGCCCCGAGCCGGTGGAGCGGGGGTTTGAGGTGCTCAAAAGCATGGTGGACGAGCTGGAGCAGCTGGTGGGTTAGTCTACCGCATAAACTCCAAACGCTGGGTGTTGAACCCGTCGGATAGTGTGACCTCGAGCCGGCCTCCTGCTTCCAGGCCTGCGGTTGAGAGGGTGGCCTCGCCGCCGGTTAGCCACAGCCCCAGGGTGGTGCGCTGGCTGCCCAGGTGGGCCACCGAGGCGTAAGGATAGGCACTACTGACCCACGAGAGGGTGATTTTGCCGTTTTGCTCGAGCAAACCCACCTCCGAAGCATGCTGGCTATGCAAGCGGGGCTCCACCGCACGCTGAAATAGCGGGCTGCCCGCCTGGGCAATTTCCAACCCCCGTATGGGGCCGGGGTCGGGCAGGCTAAAGCTGAAATGCTCCTCCGACCAGGAGGCTTCGGGGGGCTGGCCGGGGCCGTGGGGTGCTTCCACCTGCTCAGTCTGGAACGAAACATCCACCAGGCCCCCCGCCGTATCGAGCCGCAAACGATACGCACCGGGCCGGGGCGGCTCGGGGACGGCCAGCATCTTCATAAGGGGGTTGAGGCTGACCGTGCCATTGCGAATGCGCCCACTGATGAGCAGCACCTCCTGCACTGTCCCCAGGCGCTGCCACTGAGCGCTGGTAGGGCGGGCTTCAAGGAAGCTCTGCATCCGTTCGTACATAATCACTGGTGCTAGTCACAAAACGATGTCAGCTATACACAGGTCTGGGGAAGCAGCGATGAGGTTCAGGGCGATGATGAGGTAAGCCCACCAAGCGGTAAAGCCAAGTTCAGTACGGTGATGGC